>JADJMD010000012.1:300000-600000 GCA_016709765.1 Ignavibacteriales bacterium | reverse complement strand
GTACTGAAATATTGAATTTCCCAGGCATCCAAATCGTCTATCAAACTTTCAGTTTCATTTTTTGTCCCACCAGCATCTGTATAAATATTAATAAATCTTCCATCAAAATATTCTATCCAGTGAGCAAATTTTTCTGTTTGTCCGTAAAGTGCATCAAATAAAATAACATCAGAAATGTTTTTTGTGTAACCACCGCGCATTAAGCAAAATGAAATAACACGATAAGCCCCACTATGTCCCGCTAAAATAATACCGTCAATTTTGCTCGATTTCAATTTCCCTTTTTCTTCCAAATACTTTATAACATCATCAATTAAATTTTTCAAACCATCATTCTCCTCCAACTTACCTCCATAGGAATCCGGCGAATCTTTTGGTCCTTCGGGAAAAACAAAAATTGCATTTTTATTGCTTTCACAAAATTGTTCTATAAGATTAAATTGAACACAGGCACTATCAATATTATTATTCCATCCGTGGAAATAAACCACAATATTTGTTTTTTCTGTTGGATTAAATCCTTTAGGAATAAAAATCGCGACACTGCTATCACAATAATGCTCTTGTTCAGAATAAGTTTTATCATTATAAGTATGCCCGTTCATTCGGTTGAGATGTGGAAAAGGTGCAGATGAGAATTGGGGAATGAACATTTTTCCAAGATGTGCATATCTTTCTGTAAGCATTTGGGAAAGTGTAAATTTGGAAGAAGTTACAATAAAAATTAAAATAACAGTAATATACTTTATCATAAAATTCATCTATTATTAAAAAAAAAGAGCGATTCATAGAATCGCCCTCAACAACAAAACTAAATCTCTACGTGACTTGAACTAATTACATTAGTATTTTCACTTATCTTCTTAAGCATATCTGCGGTTGCAGCAGTCTGTAATTTCATTGTGCAGCAAGCAGCGATACCACCTTCAAAAATTATATTTTCAATCTCTTCAATGTTAATGTTGCCGCTTCGTATAATTTCAAGTACACTTGCTAGCACACCGGGTTTATCATAATGTTTAACAACAAGTTGATAATGAGCATCTGTAATCTTTGCTCTGTTAACCCAATGTTCAATCACTCCGCTATGAACAAATTTCTTAATAATATTTATTGTTTCTTCAGCAACAGCATCTTGTGCCTGCTCAGTAGAAGCACCAATATGATGTGTTACATAAACATTAGGATTGTTTTGGAGCTTGGATAAAACCTCACCGGATTTACCTTCAGGTTCACCTTTAAATACATCACATGCATAACGGATGTTTTTTTCTTTTATTGCTTCAAGCAAGTCATCTTCAACAACTACATCCTGTCGAGATGTGTTAATTAGATAGGCGCCATCTTTCATATACTCAAACATTTGCTTGTTGAATAAACCTTTCGTTTGTGGGGTAGAAGGCAAATGGATTGTAACTATATCACACAAAGGTAGAAGTTGATCCATTTCACTGAAATCTTTTATTTGCACGCCTTCAATTCTTGTGATATCTTTTCCATAAACATTCATTTCAAACGCAAGTGCACGTTTAGCTACCTCTTTTCCAATATTTCCAACTCCGATAAGGCCAAGCGTTTTCCCTTTTAATCCTTTACCCTTGGAATACTTGTCCTTATTCCAAACGTTTTTATTGAAATCAGAAACATTGTCAGGAATAAATCGATCGAGTGAAATCATCAATCCAAGAGCAAGTTCGGCTACTGCAACAGCATTCATACCTGGGCAATTTGTAACATAGATGCCTTTTTTATTCGCTGCAGCAATGTTGATATTGTTTACACCTGAGCCGGCACGAATAATTAAATTAAGTTTTTTTCCGCTGCTGATAGTTTCTTCGTTTACTATTGTTGAACGCACAACTACTATATCCACATCTTTTGCAGCTTCTGGAAGATCTTTTTCTCCAAGTTTTGCATTGTAGATTACTTCAAGATCAAGGTCTTTCATTTGCTGGATATATTTATCCGGAAATTTGTCAGCTACTAATACTTTGAGTTTCATAAATACCTCTTTGTTTATGGTTTACCTGGAAATGATTCAACGAATTTAACTTTTATATCTGGAAACGAATCAACTATTTTGATTTTAATATCAGGAAATGAATCTACTATCTGCCACTCTCCGCAATCATCCGGAAACGAGTTAACTATTTTTACTTTAAGATCAGGAAATGATTCCACTATTTGAACAGTTATATCTGGAAAAGATTCTACAAATTTTATTTTTCCATTGAGTGGAAAATCTTTAAAAGTACAAGTTTCAAAATTTATTTTGCTTTTATCTTGTGAGAAAGATGTGCTAGCAAAGGAAAAACACAAAAAAATAATTAGTGTCATTTCGGCCGAAGGGAGAAATTTGTTTCCGGAACAAGAAGTAAAGTTTCTTATTCGAAGACTCCATCGAAATGATTTACTAACAATTTTCATAATAGAATTTCGGACTTTAATATAATTGCAAATCTTCATCTTCGTTCTGAGTAACAAAAATTATTTTAACATTGGAATTTTCACATTCCATTTTTTTGCATTGTCAATTGCTTGTTGATAACCTGCATCTGCGTGTCGCATTATTCCCATTCCAGGATCATAAGTAAGAACTCTTTCTAGTCGTTCTTCCGCTTCTTTAGTTCCGTCTGCAACCACAACCATTCCGGCGTGGATTGATTTACCTATTCCAACCCCGCCGCCATGGTGAACGGAAACCCAGCTTGCACCTCCGATAGCATTTAGGAGCGCATTTAGGATTGGCCAATCAGCAATTGCATCACTTCCATCAATCATTCCTTCTGTTTCTCTGTTTGGTGATGCTACAGAACCGCAATCAAGATGGTCTCTTCCGATTACAATTGGTGCTTTAACTTTTCCATCAGCAACAAGTTTGTTAAAAATCTTTCCCATCTTTGCACGTTCACCATAACCGAGCCAGCAAATTCGTGCGGGTAATCCTTGAAAGTGAACTTTCTTTTGTGCCATATCAATCCAGTTGAGAAGTTGTTTGTTTTCCGGAAAGGCTTCTCGTATAGCTTGATCAGTAACATAAATATCATTTGGATCACCGCTAAGTGCGGCCCAACGAAATGGTCCTTTGCCATCACAGAAAAGGGGGCGAATGAATTCCGGAACAAATCCCGGAATATCAAAAGCATTTGCCAATCCGTTTTCCTTAGCTTCACCGCGAATATTATTTCCATAATCAAAAACTATTGACCCTCGTTTTTTAAATTCCAACATTGCTTCAACATGCTTAATAACGGTTTTGCGGGAAAGAGAAATATATTTTTCTGGATCGGATTTTCTTAATTCAACTGCATCTTCAAAACTCATTTCCATTGGAACATAACCATTTAACATGTCATGTGCAGATGTTTGATCTGTTACGATATCTGGAACAATTCCCCGCTTAATAATTTCGTGATGAACTTCTCCGGCGTTACCAATCAACCCAACAGAAAGCGCTTCTCCTTTTTGTTTTGCATCGAGAACAATATTCAGTGCTTCATCAAGGTTATCTGTAATTACATCTGTGTAACCAGTATCAATTCTTTTTTGGATTCTTGCTCGATCAACATCAACACCAAGAAATGCAGCGCCATTAAACGTTGCTGCAAGGGGTTGAGCGCCACCCATACCGCCTAATCCAGCAGTTAAAACAAATCTGTTTTTAAGTGAGCCACCAAAATATTTTTTTGCTGCTTCTGCAAAAGTTTCATAAGTGCCTTGTAGGATTCCTTGAGTTCCAATGTAAATCCAACTGCCAGCTGTCATTTGTCCGTACATCGTTAGACCAAGCTGTTCTAATCTGCGGAACTCATCCCACGTTGCCCAATCAGGAACAAGCATGGAGTTTGAAATTATTACTCGTGGCGCGTTTGTATGTGTTTTAAATATTCCAACAGGTTTGCCTGATTGAACTAAAAGAGTTTCATCATTTTCTAAACTTTGCAGTGATGTTATTATTGCTTCATATGCTTCCCAATTGCGAGCAGCTTTTCCACTTCCGCCGTAAACAATTAATTCATTTGGATTTTCAGCAACATCGGGATGCAGATTATTCATCAGCATTCGCATTGCGGCTTCCTGAATCCAGCCCTTACAAGAAATTTCTGTGCCTGTGGGTGCTATAATATTTTTTGTATCTGTCAACATTATTAATCCTTAAAATGCTTTTCCAATAAACTATCGTATTGTTTGAATAAAGATTTGTAAATCCATTTTTTTATAAACCAGCTTTTTTTCATTTCCTTTTTCATAAAGTCAGAGTTTTGTTTAAGCTGATGAGTCAATCTTATCTTTTCATCTTTTGTAAATTTAACTACGTCTTCGCCCTGATTTAATTTTTCTATAATGGAATTAAATGCTTTTTCTTCAGCAAAAAATCTGCTATCGCCGGATACTTGTTTTAAAGCTTGTTTACAAAAATTTGTTAATAATTTTTTTTCATTCTTATCGAATTCAAAATTGTAATTAGTGAATAGTTTTTTCATTTTCTCCTTTAGCGTTATTAAACGATAATATTTTTTCTCGTATTTTTTGATAACCTGGTTTAATTATGTTGTAAATGTATTGCAATCTTTCTTTATAAGGAATGAATGCAGACTTCATTGAGTTGATTGTGATCTTTTCAAAATCTTCAAAGTTTAGATTGAAATATTCAATTGCAGTTAAGAATTCTTTTGTCATTGTAGTGTCGCTCATTAGCCTATCATCAGTATTTATTGTAACGCGGAATTTTTCTTTGTACAAAATTCCAAACGGATGATTTTCTAACTTATCAACTGCACCTGTATGAAGATTACTTAGAAGACAAATCTCAAGCGGAATTCTTTTATCCAAAACATATTGAGCAAGTTCTCCAAACTTTACAACATTGCCGTTTGCATCAAGAACAATATCTTCCAATAATCTTGTTGCGTGTCCGATTCTATGTGCGCCGCACCATTGTATTGCCTGCCAGATAGATTCTTTACCAAATGCTTCACCTGCATGAATTGTAATATTGAAATTAGCTCTTTGTATATGTTGAAAAGCTTCGATATGTTTTTTAGGTGGATAGCCGCCCTCTTCACCTGCAAGATCAAATCCAACAACTCCATCATTTCTAAAATTTACAGCTAGTTCTGCTATATCAACTGTGTCTTTCATATTACGCATTCCGCAAAGTATCAAACCATAACCAACTCCAAAATCTTTTTTCCCGCGTTCTAATCCTGCAAGCACTGCATTAACGGAATCTTCGTAATATAAACCTTTCATTCTGTGATAAACGGGAGCGAATCTTGTTTCAACATAAACAACACCATCGTTATGCATGTCTTCCATCATTTCGTAGGAAATACGTTCCAATCCTTCTTTAGTTTGCATAACTGCAGTTGTGTGTTCAAAGCCTTGAAGATATTCTACAAGATTTCCTTTATTTGCACCGCGATGAAACCACTCGGCAAGTTCGCTAGCATTTTTTGTGGGAAGTTTATTGTAGTTAAGTTCTTCAGCAAGATCAATAATAGTTTGGGGTCTAAGTCCACCATCAAGATGGTCGTGTAAAAGTACTTTTGGGATAGTTTTGATAATTTGTTCGGTGGTCACAATAAACCTCTTTTTTGTTACCAAAAAATATCCTTTTAAGCAAGTAAAATCAATTTAAATTGGTGTTTTAACACCTAAGAAATGGCTATATATTTTAAAAAATGTTTGTATCTTTGAGCTATAAAATTAGAAGAGTATGAATAAAGGAATTAATTTTTTACTTATAATCGGAGAGAAAATGAGACAAACAAAATTGTTCGTAGTTGCATTACTTATGTTAAGTATGCTTTTTGTGGGATATCAATGCGGATCCACAGAAATTACAAGTGCTAAATTATACATTCAGCAGAAAAACTACGATAAAGCTCTAGAAGTTTTACAGAAAGAAGTAACAAAAAATCCTAAAAGTGATGAAGGATTTTATTTATTAGGATTTGTTCATGGCGAACAAGGAAATTTTATGGAAATGGTTGATAGTTATGATAAATCACTAGCCATCAGCAAGAACTTTGAAAAGGATATCAATACTTCCAGAAAGTATTTTTGGGCACAGGCTTTTAATCGCGGTGTTGGCTATTATCAGAGAGGCATAAAATCAGCTGATCCAGATAGTGCAAAAATTTATTATGATAAATCAATTTCAGATTTTAATTCCGCACTTAGAATCGAACCAGATTCTGCAGATACATATAAAAATCTTGCGTTTGTTTATTTAAGTAAAGGTGAGAATGAAGCTGCTGTTGCTCCGTTAAAACAATTAATAGATCGTGAAAAATCTATTGATGGATATAAGTTCTTAGGTGAAATTTATTATGTAAATGGAACTAATCTAAAAAATGAAGGAAAAGTTGAAGAAGCGAAAGTTGAGTTTAATAAAAGCATTGATGTTTTAGAAGAAGGATTAAAAATTTATCCTAATGATCCGGAAATGCTTGTTACTTTATCAACCTCTTATATTGGTGCAGAAAGAAGCACTGAAGCTATTGATAAGTATAAGAATCTTGTTGAGGCAAAACCTGAAGATAAAAACATCAGATATAATTATGGTGTTCTTTTATTAGGTGCAGATGATTTTGCCGGTGCTGAAACTCAGTTCAAAAAAGCTATTGAAATTGATGCAGCTTACGACAATGCTATTTACAATCTTGGTGTAACCTATTTAAAGTGGGGAACCTTCTTAAATAAAAAATCTGATGAAACAGGAGTAGTTTCGGATGAATATAAAGCAAAGTATCAATCAGCATTACCTTTTTTAGAAAAAGCTGTTCAGATGAAAGATGCTAATGCACAAACTTGGGAACTTTTAGGAAAAGTTTATTCTGTGCTTGGAATGAACGATGATGCTAAACACGCTTTTGATGAAGCAGATAAAATAAGATAAATAATTATGGATAATAAACAACCACAAGGGCAGCAGTTAAACATTGAGCTTGGTGAAAAAGAAGCTGAAGGAATTTATTCTAATCTTGCAATTATTTCACATTCACCAGCAGAATTTATAATTGATTTTACTCGAATTGTGCCCGGTATTCCTAAAGCGAAAGTTTACAGCAGAATAATTACAACTCCGCAGCATGCAAAAATGTTAATGAAAGCTTTGATAGATAACATTGATAAGTTTGAAGCAAAGTTTGGCGAGATTAAAATTGACAATGCACCAAATCAGATGTTCGGTTTTGTTCCGCCAAAAAGTACTGAAAAAGTAAACTAATTATACTGCTCCGATCTTAATTGAAAGCCGGCTATTTAGCCGGCTTTTTTTGTAATTATTACTTTAGATTAGTCAGATTTTCCGCAATCAAATCCTACTCCTTTCAAAAATTCATTTTTAATCAAAACATTAATTGGAATAATTGTTGTCCCAAGCTTAACGTTATTGGATTCAACTGGTGGAGAATGAATCTGTTTTAAAATATAAATGATTCATGAATATAAAACTTACATATAAGCCTGTTTATTTCTATAGAATTAGATTTTCATTTCAAAACCATTCTATTAATTACATTCCTTTCGTTCGTATCAACTCATTCAAAATTTCAAATCAAGCTAGAAAAACATGAAAAATTATTGTTACATTTCACTTATTACAATATTATACACCATTGCAACTTTTGCACAATATGGATCAGCCGGCGTTACAGATGCACGAAGTTTAGGGTTGGGCAAAACTTATACGGCAACCTCTGAAGGTGTTTTTTCAATAGGAATAAACCCTGCTAATTTAATTTTTTCTAAAAAAGGATCGATAGATTTTTCTACTGCATTGCCTTTTCCATCTGCTGGAATTAGAAGTGGTACAGATTTTTTATCCTATGATGATTTTAAATATTATTTTGGCGGAATTGGTGGCACGGAAAAAGTATTAAATGAAGATGATAAAATTCGTATTAATCGTTTATTTGAAAATGGCGGGCAGTTTTATACACATGCTGGTATTGCGCTCTTATCATTTAGTATAAATCCGGGTTCTGAAATTGGTACTTTTGCATTTTCTGTAGGTGATTATGGTGGTGGCAGATTTAATTTTCCGCAAGCAATAAAAGACCTTTCTTACAACGAAGGAAAAGTATATGATTTTAGTGATGCATCCATAGATGCATGGTGGGTAAGAAGCTATTCACTTTCGTATGCAAGACAATTGGAATTCTTGAGCGAGGGAATTTTTGAGAAATTTGGTTTTGGAATGTCATTTAAACTATACCATGGATTTGGATACCTGGCAACAAAAGAAATAACAACTAATTTAACCACGAATGCAAATGGAACAATTTCCGGATCAGCAAATCTTTTAGCTTATTCCGCGTTGTCTGATGATTTTGGAATCGCTTATGACTTTGAAAATATTGAAAGAAAACAAAATTTAGGTTTGTTTCCTTCTCCAGTTGGAAAAGGTTTTGGATTTGATTTTGGTTTTTCAGGGATGATAAATAATTCCTGGAAATTTGCAATTGCAATAACTGATATTGGACAAATAACATGGAATAAAAATGCTGCAAGATTTGTGTCAGAAGGTGATATTATAGTAACAGATATTAGTAACAAATCACAGCGTGATTCTGTGTTTGATAAAATTTTTGGAACAGGGGAAGCTATTGATATGTTTGTTACAAAACTTGCTACTGCATTAAGAATTGGTACAGCGTGGCAAGTTTCAAAGGATCATGAAAATGGTTTTCCCGGAAAGTTTATGGTTGCTTTTGATTACAATCAAGGGTTTAACAATTTACCCGGTAATTCAACTAAACCAAGAGTTTCTTTTGGATTTGAATGGCAGCCTTGGGCAGCTTTTCCTTTCTTAAGATCTGGTTTTGAATTTGGAGGTGCTGAATCGACTAATTGGTCATATGGAATGGGCTATGATTTTGGATTCCTTGAAATTCATCTTGCAACAAATGCAATGCAAAATATGTTATTCCCCAAATCATCAGATATGTTATCTGCAGCATTTAGTTCAAGATGGAAAATTAATTAATCAAAATAGAAAAGTAGAATTAAAAAAATTACTGTCTTGCTCGCCAAAGATTTATTGCAGCGGCAATCATAAATACAAAATTTGCTATCCACGCTGTGATAATAGGGTTTAGCAATCCGTTTTTTCCGAAAGCCTGACTGACCTTCATAAAGACTAAATACAAAAAAGTTACAAGAATATTCAATCCAACTTGCGATGCAATGCCGCCTTTTCTTTTGTTGGCAGATATTGGTAAGCCAAACAAAACCACAATTACACTTGTCATTGCAAAGGCAATTCTGGAATGATATTCAATTAATGTAGAAGTAGGGTCGTTACCCGCATTCTCTTGAGATTTTATAAGATTGCTTAGTTCAGATAAATTCATCTCGGATGGTCGTGTTTGCTTTTGCAACAAATCGGAAGGTGTAAAATTTAAGTTTGGTATAGGATACTCTGTAAAATATTCCGCATTTTGTTTTTTTCCGTAAAAATCTCTTTTAATTCCGTTGTTAGCAACCCAAACATGTTTTAAAGTATCATAGACCATGCTTACGGCATCAATTCTGGATTGCATTTGTTTGAGATCTTTTGCATTAAAATCCTGAATGCTAACTCTATTTGCTCTGTTGGAGTTATTATCAAAAAAAGAAATGCTTACAATTCTTTGTTTTGAATCCTGAAAATAAATGTTGCTGCCGGAAAAGTTCAAATTCTTTTTTAGATATTCTTGTTCGATATTTAATTTAGTTTTATTGGCCATCGGAACAACGTAGCCGCTAAAATAGATTGAGAAAAAACTTATAAAAAAAGTTGTGATAATAAATGGAAGCATAAATCTAAATAGACTAACACCACTTGCTTTTATTGCAGTTAGCTCACTTAAATTTGCAACCTTACCCGCAGTAAACAAAGCGGCAAATAGAACGGCAACCGGTGTAATCAATCGAATAATTTCCGGAGAGAAAACAATGTAGTAATGAATTATTTTAAACGCAGGTACACTTTGATCAATAAAATCATCAAGGTTTTCCATCGCATCAATTACAATAAAAATAACTGTAAATCCGAGCAGTCCAAAAAATAGCGTTTGCAAAAACTGCTTGATTAAATATTTATCAATTATTTTCATCTATCACAGCTGTATCTTTTTGTCTTAACTTTTTTGGAATTAATTTTTTAATAAAATTGAATGTAATAGTTTTAACTTCTTTATTTGTTTTAATAGTTAAGATAATTCCAACAATGCCTAAAACTATATTAGCTGCCCACATTCCAATAAATGGGGAGAAGAACCCGCGCTCGGATAATTTTTCTCCGCCAATTAAAAACGCCCAATAGATAAGAAAGAAAAACAAACTAATACCTGCTGCAACGCCAAATCCACCTTTACGAACCATTACACCTAAAGGCGCACCTATCAACATAAATATTATGCACGCTCCGGGTAAAGCATACTTCTTGTAAATTTCAACTTCATACTTTTCAAGTTCGCGTTTTGTCCACTCAACTCTGTTGAAATTGGAGTTAATAATATTTTTAACAGTTCTTACTTTATCAACAGCTCGCAAATAAACTAGTTCAGGATTATTACCCAAATTATTTTCAGTTTTAGGAAATGCTTCTGAACTGTCTAAGAATAAATGTCTTTGTACTTCTTTTTTAAACAAAGTGAAGTTTTCATTTAAAACTATTTTAATGCTGTCAGTAATAATTTGCATATCATATACACTAAGTTCTCTTTCACCGCGTGATGTTGGTCCGGATTGTTGAAACGAAAATTGATCACCATCCATTGTAATAATATGTTTTTCAAACTCAAGCTTTCTGTACATCGTGGTATTTTGAATATCGGATTCGTGAATTTCTCCGTGGTACAAATCCATAAGCAACTTAGATTGATCTTTTGAAAAAAATATTTTACCGCTATCAGCAGTAACAACATTTACCTTTGCGCCATTAGTGTAATCATAAATAGTGATTTGATATAACCAGTTGGAGTTTTGATCAATTGATCGAACTAAAATTGCGTAGTTGTTAACTTCCTGCGAAAAAAAACCAGGCTCAAGTGAAAGCGTAGGTTTTGTTCGAGAAATATCACTCATTAATATTTTTGCCTGATGATTAGCATCTGGTAGAACATCATTATTAAATTGGAAAAGGAGAATTGCAACAACGATGCTTGCTAGAAAAGGAGGAAACATCATTTTGTAAAGACTTATGCCGGATGCTTTCATTATTGTTACTTCATTGTTCTGGCTAAGATTACCAAACGCCATTAATGTTGCAACTAATGATGCCATCGGCACAACAAGCACAACCATCCAAGAAAGATTGTATGCAATTAATTTAGTAATAACCCAGCCATCCAACCCTTTGCCAACTAATCTATCAGCAAATTTCATCATAAACTGCAGGAGAAAAATGAACATTAACGTTACTAATGAAAACACGAATGGGATAAAATGAGCCTTAAGTATGTATCGGAATAAAATCATTAATCAAAGATAGTTAACACACAAAAGTTTAACAAGAAGCTTATTTTTAAGGCGTGATAATGAGATAATGCTTATATTTGTATTGCAAAAGTTATTAATTTCTAATATCTATTTTTAAAAATGTTTCGATCATTGTTATTAATTATTGTTTTTACCTGTGGGGTTAATTTACTTGCTCAAGATGAAAATATTTTATTGAGTACAGATCAAAATTTTCCAAAGTGGTTAAAAACTAATCATTCCAGAACTGACCAGACATCCGGAATTGCTTTTATAAAAAGCGAATGTGGTAAAAAATATTTTCTTACTGCTGATGATATCGGCTTTATAAATCTTTTAACACTTGAAAGCGATACAATATTTGACATAGAAAACGTTTCATTTATAGATAGCGCTGAAAATTATTTTTCTAATTTTCCTAAAAAAGATTTTGAAGAAATAACTTATGATAAAGGATCCGGTGAAGTTTATTTATCAGTTGAAGGTAATGGTGATAACTACAATGACTATGTAGGAATTTATAAATTAATATTCAATAACAATGATGTCCTTTCAAAACAAATCACATCAGTAATAAAAATGAGTTATACACCTGCAAGTTTATTTTATAAATACACAAATTGGAATATCGGTTATGAAGGATTTGCACTTGATGATAATTATTTTTATTTGGGGTTAGAAGGATTCTACTCTAACAATCAATTTGCAGATAGCACTTTCATTTTTATTGCTAACAAATCTGATTTGAGTATTTTTAAAGAAATCAGCACAAAAAGTTTAGGCATTTCTACAGTTTGTGGATTATATTCTGATGAAGATTATTCACTCTGGGGGATTGACAGAAACAATCGAACTATATTCCATATATTTTTTGATGATGAATTTAACATAAAAGATTTTTCTAAATATAAAGGAGTTACATTTATTCCTGGTTATCACAATCTAAATTATTTACCTTCCTACGAAAGCATCACAATGGGTGAGCAAAATAATATTTATATTGTTGATGATCCTTGGAAAGAAGTGTATGTTCCTAAGCAGGAGATTTTAAATAAACTTGATAACGAAACAATTAATAATTTTAAAACATACGTTCCAACAATTTTTAAATTTAAAGTAACATATCCATAAGGAGAAACAAATTGAAAGAAGTAATTAATTATATTGATAATAATAAGGGCAGATATATTGACGAACTGAAGGATTTTTTAAAAATACCTAGTATCAGCACACTACCTGAAAATAAACCTGATATGCAAAATGCAGCAAACTTTGTTGCAGATAAATTAAGAATTGCAGGCTTAAATAAAGTTGAAATAATTCAAACTGAAGGTCATCCTCTAATTTATGGTGAATGGCTTGGCGCACCGGGCAAGCCTACCGTTTTAATTTATGGTCATTATGATGTTCAGCCTGTTGATCCAATTGAACTTTGGTCATCACAACCCTTTGAACCAACTATTGTTGGGGATAACATTTTTGCCCGCGGCGCTACTGATGATAAAGGACAAATGTATATGCACATCAAAAGTGTTGAAGCATATTTTAAAACACATGGTAGTCTTCCGTTAAACGTAAAATTTTTAATTGAAGGTGAAGAAGAGATTGGAAGCGAAAATTTATCTGTATTTCTAAAAAATAATACGGAACTATTAAAATGTGATTCAGTATTAATTTCTGATACGGCTTTATTTGCTCCTGGTGTTCCTACAATTACATACGGCTTACGCGGGTTGTGCTATATGGAAATTGAAGTTACAGGACCATCGCGCGATCTTCATTCAGGTACTTTTGGTGGCGGTGTTCCCAATCCGATAAATGTTCTTACAAAAATGATTTCGCAATTAATTGATAAAGATGGCAAAATTAAAATTGATGGTTTTTATGATGATGTTTTAAAACTATCCAAAAAAGAAAGAGAAAATTTTAGAGTACTTAAATTTTCTGAAAAGCAATGGGGAAAAGAAATTGGATTAAAACATCTTACAGGCGAAAAAGGTTACACAACATTAGAACGCATTTGGGCAAGACCAACTTTAGATTGTAACGGCATTTGGGGCGGCTTTACCGGTGAAGGAGCAAAAACTGTAATTCCTTCTAAAGCATCTGCAAAAATCAGTATGCGTCTTGTCCCTCATCAGGATCCAAAAAAGATTGAAAAACTATTTGAGAAATACGTTAAAAAAATTGCACCAAAAGAAGTCAGTGTTAAAGTTAAAGGGTTACATGGTGGACATCCTGTAATTACTCTTTTAGAAGCTAAAGCTACAATTGCAGGAGCAAAGGCAATGCAATTAGCATTTGGCAAGAAAACTGTTTTTATGAGGGAAGGCGGATCGATTCCGATTGTTGTTGAATTTGCGAACAGGTTAAAAGCTTCACCGGTTATGATGGGATTGGGATTGAACACAGAAAACCTTCATTCACCAAACGAACATTTTAATCTTAATCATTTCCAGTTGGGAATAAAAAGTTCAGCTTACTTTTTGGATGAGTTTGCAAAATAGTTGTTTTATTCTAAGACTTGTCTAAATTTTTATAGCCTCAGAGTTGATTTTTATAAAATTCTGAGGTTTTTTTTGTAAAAATTTTGGGGCACAAATATTGCCTTAATTGCGCATCTATGTTACGAAAAATTAAATTATCAGCACTTATTTATCCAATTATACTTCTTATTCTGTTGTTACTCCTTAGCTGTGAGCATAAAACTGAAACAGAGGATAATAAAGTAAACTATAACGAGCAAGCCGCCTATAATCAAAATAAAGATGCCGAGATTCAAAGATATAACCTTGAGCTAAAAAAAAAAGAATCTAAGAATCGATTCCCTTGTGACACAATTGCATTAATTGAATACATCTTTGATAATTATCCTGCCGGAACTTACATACTTGAATTTGATAGAACTACAACTTATGATGTTCCCAAACCAGCATTAATTTATTTTACAGATCAAAACGGCAGTAAATTTATTTTTACCATGATTGCTACTTCGAGAGCCGGTGAAAGGCTTATTGAACCTGCAAATCTTGTCGGGTATGATCAAAGCTTTATTGATCTAGATAGTACAAAACTTGGTACTCCATTTTTATATCTCGTACTGTTTGAGTGCAGTGGTGATAAGCTTATCAAGCAATGGGAAGCGCCAATTCCATCTCACGGCGGATTTAACAGTATCTCACTTAAAAAATGGAATTTTAAAGGGATCTATTTTGTGGAAAGTAATTTTCACTACGCGCAAGGTATTGGGCATATAAATTATAATTATTTTCTAATTGATGACATCAGAAATTTTCCTCACTTGTTAATGACATATGAAGGCACAAGTCTTAAACGATCACTAGCAAATATTAACAATGATAAGTTTCCTGACTATTATGAGTATGTAATCTACAATCTAAAAGATAAAGTGTATTCAACAGACTCGGTAGCTTTTAATTGGAGCCAAAAAGACTCACTTTACATCAATACAAACAACAAAAAACAAACTCGCCGTTATTAATTTTTTCCTTATCTTTCCCAGGGAAATTTTTTCAATTTCTTATCCGAAAAACAATAGAAATACAATGGAGTAATAATGTTCGAGTTGACTAATACAAATTCAGATATGATATCTTTTTTTGTTTCACTTGGTGCGAAAACTGAGTTAATTAACAGCGTTACACATATAAAAAATTATACTACTCTCGATGAAGAAATATACAGTCTTCATAATGGTGTAGCACTAAAGTATATGAATACTTCATCAATTATTGAGTTAAAGGGTACAGATTCACTGGATTTTTTGCATAGAATATCAACTAACTCGATGCGAGATATTAAAAAAGAAGAAGTAAAGAAAACAATTTTCACTTCGGAAAAAGGAAGAATAATTGGTGTTACTACAGTTTTAAATTTTGAAAGCTACATTCTATTAATTACGGGTATTCATACTAAACAAAAAGTTATGAGCTGGATAAACAAATACATTATAGGTGATGATGTTCAGTTAAGCGATGCAAGCCATAGATTTAATTTGTTTCAATTAGTTGGACCTCAATCTGAATCGTTTTTGTCTTTGTTTGTGGGTGATGCTTTAAATACAGTTACAGATAACTCATTTAAAGTAGTAAGCGCAGATGGTATTCTCTTTTTTCTTGCAAGAATAAAAGATGAAAATGGATTGCAGAAGTTTTGGATTTTCGCTGAACAGGAAAACGGCAAAAAATTAATTGCTAATATGGTTAGTAATAAAGGGCCATTTGATTTCAATCTTATTGGCGAAGATGCCTATGATACATTCAATATCGAACAGGGAATCCCTTCTGATCCCAATGAGTTAAATGATATTTATAATCCGCACGAAGCAAGAATTATTGATCTTGTGGATTTTAAAAAAGGATGTTACATCGGGCAGGAAGTTATTGCAAGGTTAGAAACTTACGATAAAGTTCAAAAGCATTTAGTTGGATTGTGTTTCCCTGATACAATCGAAACTAATGAACAGTTTTCATTGTTGGATGATCAGAAGAATGAAGTTGGAGTTGTAACTTCAATTGCCTATTCTCCTAAATTTAAAAAGAATATTGCTCTTGGCTATATCAAAAAACCTTTAGCTGTGCAGGGAACAAAAGTTACTGCAAAAAATGAAACTAAAATTATGGAGGTAACGATACATGAGTTACCTTTTAAAAGATAAAATTAAATGAAAATCTACACAAAGACCGGAGATACAGGGGAAACAGGGTTATTCGGTGGCACGCGTGTACTAAAAAATGATTTAAGATTAAATGCATACGGCAGTATAGATGAATTAAATTCTTTTGTGGGACTAACAATTTTAGAAGTTAATTGTGTTGAAATAAAAAATGTTCTAATGGATTTACAAAATAAATTGTTTGTGTTAGGATCAGATCTGGCAACGCCTGAAACTGAAAAAAATGTAAAACTTAATATTACCCGTTTACCTGATTCATATATTCTGGATACAGAAAAAACTATTGATGATTTTGAAGCTAATTTAGATGAACTAAAAAATTTCATTCTTCCCGGCGGAAGTAAAGGATCTGCACTTCTGCACATTTGCCGTACAATTTCACGCCGTGCGGAAAGAGAAGTTGTGGCATTAAAAAATACCGAACATATCGGTGAAAACATTGTTATATTTTTAAACAGATTATCTGATCTGTTTTTTGTTCTTTCACGTTTTGAGAATAAGTACTTAAATATTCCAGATACAAAATGGATTCCGTAATTTAGTTTGCAATTTGCTTAATGCTTTCACTAACTAATTATCGGGGGTGAATTTTGGTTTCGACGGGATTAACGAGACTTAGAACTGCATATCGTGTTCCCCGAATACACGTAAATGAATTGGGAAAAAACAATAAATGGCGAATCTAATTACGCCCTTGCTGCTTAATTAATAGTTAACAGCCGTTCAACTTATCCTCTTGTATCGGGCTAGGATTGAACGACGTTTAGATACAATAGCCGACTCTGTCTCTTGCGCAGGAAAGGTGAAATAACAGCAAGTAGGCTTTAAGTGATCTTTGTCTGTTTGGCAGCTTAAAGTCAAAAATGAAACAGACTATGTATGTAGATGTTCTTTGGATCATAATTTCGGACGCGGGTTCGACTCCCGCCACCTCCACACTTTTTACTTATTCTCATTATATTATTTTTCTTTAATTCAGTACATAACTGAATTTGAGTATCACTTACCGATAAAATTATACCACTCATCATCCTGAAATTGATTTGCTTTTAATTATTACTTATGTTTTAATCAACAATTTAGATTAAAGCAGTGATTGACATTACAACTTATATAAATTCAATTGAAAACAATAATCTTATAAAAAAGATTTTTAATTCAATTAGACTGTTTGGTTTTGAAGGTTTTATTTGGATTTCGACTCTTCTCTATTTAGGATTTTTTGTTAATCCCAACGCAGTGCATTTTACAATTTGTCCGCTTTCAAATCTTGGATTTGAGCATTGCCCCGGTTGTGGGCTTGGAAATTCGATCGCTTTGATATTTAGAGGACAATTCAGTCAATCATTTGATAATCATTTTTTAGGTATTCCGGCTTTGCTAATAATCCTTCATAGAATTTATACAATTATGTTCTTTAATCTTAAAAAATCTAACAACAATAAATAAGGAGAGGCTATGCCAAATATTTTTCAATTATTACCAAGTCTTGAGGGCGAAGAGATGGCTTACGTCCAAAGTCTCATTAACGATATGACTGATGCACAAGCTCAGCAATTTGCAATGGCTTACAGCGCGCGCCGAAAAGATCCAACAACAATATTAATTTTAGCTCTTGTTGGATTTGTAGGATTTGCGGGCTTACATAGGTTTATGCTTAACCAAATTGGAATGGGAATATTGTATTTTTTAACAGGTGGATTATGTGTTATTGGAACAATTATCGATTTAGTTAATCATAGAAAACTTGCTTTTGAATATAATTCCACTGTTGCACAGCAAGTTGCATTGATGACAAAACAAATTACTTAAGTTAAATCCTTTTTCGTGACCTGCAGATTAATAAAATCTGCAGGAATATTACTTATCCCCCTAATTCCTTTCTGATAAATATCTGATATTTAACAATAATTTTTATTGAAAAGCATAAAGCATTAAACTAAATTAGAAGTTAAATGCAAAAGATTTTTTTTAAAAAGATGAGTGGCGCCGGCAACGATTTTGTTTTTATAGATAAAAATCAAAACTCCGGTTTATCATTAACTCCGGAAAAAATAAAAAATATTTGCAACCGTCGAAACGGTATTGGGGCAGATGGTCTGATTACGATTGAGGATCTTTCTAATTATAATTACAAAATGATGTATTACAATGCCGATGGTTCAACCGGAAGCTTGTGTGCTAATGGAGCTCGTTGTTCTATTTGGTTCGCAGAAAAAACATCACGATTAATAAACCGAACTGCAAAATTTATTTCGAACAGTGCTGAATATTCCGGTGAAGTCTTAAGTGAAGAATTAATAAAATTTAATCTTAATCCGCCTAAGCAGATTAAATATAATTTTAAGATAAAGGCATATGGGCAGATGATAAGTGCAAATTATGCTGATACAGGTTCACCGCATGTCGTAATTAAAATTTCTGATGTTTTAAAAGATCATTTGAATCCTAAATCATCTTTTAATAACATTATGGATTTTCCGGTTTTTAATCTTGGAAAAGAAATTAGATATAGCGGAGATTTTAAACCAAACGGCACTAATGTAAATTTTATTGATGTTAAGGATAAAGTAATTCATATCAGAACTTATGAGCGTGGTGTTGAAGATGAAACGCTAGCCTGTGGAACAGGTTCTGTTGCTGTAGCCTTAATTTGTTATATAACAGATAATCTAAAACCACCAATAACTTTAAATACCTTTGGCGGTGATCAGCTTATCGTTAATTTTGAAATTGAAAATCAAAAGGTAAAAAATCTTTCTTTAACCGGACCTGCAAAAATTATTTTTGAAGGTTCTATTGACCAGAAATTATTTATTTAATCATTGGAGTGCAAATGTCAAAAGTCCTATTCTCAATTCAGTATGAAATTATTCCTGAAAAACGAGATGAATATTTAAGAGTTGTTAAAGAACTTAAAAATCTTTTAAAAGCAGAAGGCCTGGAGTCTTATGTTGTTTACGAAGTTAAAGGGAAAACGGTTAGTTTTCAAGAGCTTTATACTTTTAGCAATATTGAAGCTTACGAAGCCTTTGATGATATGAATGATGAGAGAATTAATATTCTTGTCGATAAAATTAGTGGTATGTCGGTCGAAAAATCCACAAAATATAACACGCTTGTACAACTTGCAGATGAATAAAATTATTGGGTCTCCGTTGGGGGACCCATATTATTTTTCTCATCTAGCTTCACTTTTTGTAATATCTTTACACATTATTATTTTTTACTATGAATAAAAAACTTCACATTATTTATGTTGGCAGTTTCTTTTTAGTTGGAACAGTAGTTTTGATATTGTTAGCAATTAACGGTTATCAATATTATTTGCTTCCAATTGAGGAACGATTTTTTGACCCATCTCATGCAACTCTAAAACCAAGCGGAAACTGGGGACATGGATTTGGAATTATTGGAACATTAATGATGATTTTTGGTGTGGCCATTTATATGTTTCGCAAAAGGTCTCGTAAACTTTTTACTTTTGGGTACTTAAAGCATTGGTTAGAGTTCCATATTTTTTTATGCACTGTTGGACCAATTTTAGTCCTGTATCATACATCGTTTAAGTTTGGTGGCATTGTTTCAGTTAGTTTTTGGAGTATGGTTCTTGTGGTTCTTAGTGGTGTTGTAGGTAGATTTATATATATTCAAATTCCCCGAACCGTTCAGGGTAGAGAAATAGACATGAAAGATTTAGCATCAATGAGAGAAGATCTTGCAGAAAAATTGAAAGCGGAAATGATGTTCGATGTAAGATTGCTGAATGAGCTTAATTACTTAGCTTCAATAGATAGATATAATTCTTTAGGTTTTCGAGATATAATATTATTTGGTGCTAAAGATTTTTTTAGAATTAGGTCATTCTATTCCAGGCTAAATAAAAATTTAGCGATTTCAGGGTTTTCTAAAATCATAATAAAAGAAATAAAGAATAAGGCACAAGCAGAAATTATATTATCGAGAAGAATTGGACGATTGCGCACAATGCAAAATCTTTTTAAATACTGGCACATTGCTCATTTACCTTTTGCTATTGCAATGTTTGTTATTATGGTAGTTCATGTAATTGTAACCTTAACTTTTGGATATAAATGGATTTTTTAGGAGAAACAAAATGAAATTCAAACCGATATATTTATATGGATTATTAGCTGTAGTAATAGTTGTAATACTTTTTGTTGTTGCACAAACCGGCAGTGAAGAAAAAACAAAGGTAGATATTACTAATAAACAAATGCCCGCAGACGAGGTACATAAAAATCTTAATAAAGGTATGATGGACAATCCAAGCGGTTCAAATGTGTCTGAAGAAGTAAAACATAAAATTGAAGTAATGAAAAAAGATGTTGAAGCGAATCCAACAGACACTTTAAAGATGCGAGAGTATGCTGATTTTCTTGCAGCCGCACATCGCCCGGAAGAAGCATTAGTTTATTATCAAAAGATTTTGGATAAAGATAAAAATAGAAAAGATATTTACTTTGCAACAACTTTTGTTTATTACAATCAGGGTAACTTAGTAAAAGCCGAAGAACTCACACTTCAGATGCTAAAATTATTCCCGAACGATCCAATGGTTAATTATAATGTTGGTGCGATTGAAGCAACAAAAGGTAACAAAGAAAAAGCTCGCGAAATTTGGACAAAACTTATTAATGATTTCCCGTCTGATCAAACGGCAGAATTAGCTAAAAACTCTATAAAAAAGCTGTAAATTCTTTCATTTCACTTTGGATTTTAGGTATGATTATTGAATATTTGTTAATCATCAACTAATAGTAAATGTGAACTAATCAAATTTGGAGCAACTTCTAGAAAATATTTTTGCGTACATGTTAGTTTTTTTTCTGCTTGGTGGAATATTTTACTTCTATCATCAGAAAAATAAGCTTACTAATCTGCGTACTCAAAGTAAAACGAGTAAAGCTAAAGAGCACGGATTTCACGAACCCGTTTCTTTACATCCGGTTGTTGATTTAGACATTTGTATAGGCAGTGGTGCTTGCATAAAAGCTTGTCCTGAGCATGATATTTTAGGAATACACAACGGAAAAGCTCAAACGATAAATGCTTCCAGGTGCGTTGGACATGGTGCCTGTTTTCACGCTTGTCCTGTTGAAGCAATAACTCTCTGCATAGGAACAGAAAAAAGAGGAGTTGAATTACCGCACATTTCTCAGGAGTTTGAAACCAATATTCCGGGAATATTTGTAGCTGGCGAGCTTGGTGGAATGGGTTTGATAAAAAATGCAGTTGAGCAAGGCAAACAAGCTGTTGAGTATTTCCTTCAAAAATCTCTTCCAAAATCAAATGCTAAATATGATTTAATAATTGTAGGTGCTGGTCCAGCTGGTATTTCAGCTTCATTAACAGCAGCTAAAAACAATCTTAAGTTTATAACTTTAGAACAAGATTCTCTCGGTGGAACGGTTTTTAATTTTCCACGAGCTAAAATTGTTATGACCTCTCCAATGGATTTACCACTTTGGGGAAAAGTGAAACTTGTTGAAACAAGTAAATCTGAACTACTTGATCTATGGAAAAATGTTTTAAATAAAAATAAAATTACAATTAATGAACAAGAGAAAGTTTTAGAGATTGTAAAACAAGACAATTTGTTTATTGTAAAATCTAATAATGAACATTACACAAGTAGAGGAATAATTCTTGCAATAGGAAGACGTGGTTCGCCCAGAAAACTTGGTGTGGTAGGCGAGGAAAAAGAAAAAGTTTTTTATAGATTGATTGAACCGGAATTAATTCACGATAAACATATTTTAGTTGTTGGAGGAGGAGATTCTGCAGTTGAATCTGCAATGCTGCTTGCCGATGAAAGAAATCGAGTTACACTCTCGTATCGCAGTGAATCATTTTCAAGATTAAAACCAAAAAATCTTGAGCGAATAAATGATTACATCAAAAAGAAAAAAATAAAAACACTATTCGATTCAAATGTTAAAGAAATAACAGATGATAGTGTGATATTTACTTTCACTAATTCTGCCGAAGAATTAAATATTAAAAATGATTTTGTTTACATCTTTGCAGGTGGAATTTTACCGACCAGTTTTCTTGAAGGAATTGGAATTAAAATCACTAAAAAATTTGGCGATGCAATTTTAAAACACTAGTAAATTATTGAAATACTTTTTATTAACATTATTTTTTTCCGCTCAAATTCTTGCGCAAATCTCTCCGGGCGATCTTACCAAAGCACATGCTGATTTGGAAGGGATTAGCAATTGTACAAAATGCCACGAAATTGGAAATAAAGTTACAAACTCAAAATGTTTGGATTGTCATAAGGAAGTTAAAAATCTTGTAAATGCAAATCGTGGTTACCACGCAAGCTCTGAAGTAAAAAATAAGGAATGTGCATCTTGCCATAACGAACATCACGGAAGAACCTTCAGAATTATTAATTTTAATCCGGATGATTTCGATCATAACAAAACAGGATTTAAGTTAACCGGCGCACACGCAAAAAAAGATTGCAAAGATTGTCATCAATCCAAATTTATTTCTGATAGCAAGTTTAAAAAGAAAAGTAAAACTCAATTAGGTTTAGATCAAAAATGTGTTAGTTGCCACGAAGATTTTCACCAGGAAACTTTGGGAACTGATTGTGCAAGTTGTCATTCCACAGAAAAGTTTAAACCTGCTGAAAGTTTTGATCACAATAAAGCAAAATTTAAGTTAGCCGGTGCTCACGAAAAAGTAGAATGTGCAAAATGTCATCCCACAGAAAAAAAGAATGGAAAGGATTTTGTAAAACTAAAAGGCTTAAGTTTTGGCAACTGCTCTTCCTGCCACACAGATGTTCACAACGGTGCGTTTGGTGCTGATTGTAAATCATGTCATTCGGTAAATGGATTTAATATAATAAATCAAAACTCATTTGATCACAATAAAACAAAATTTCCGTTAATTGGAAAACATCAAAAAGTAAAATGTAACGATTGTCATAAAGGTACAAACAAGAACAAACCTTTATTTGCAAAATGTACTGATTGTCATTCAGATTATCACCAAGGTGATTTTACATCAAAGGGCTTGATAAAAGATTGTAAAACTTGTCACTCAGAATCCGGATTTTCACCGGCAAACTTTTTCATTGAAGATCACAACAAAACAAAATTTATTATTGATGGGAGCCATTTAGCTGTGGCTTGCAGAAAATGTCATTATAAAGAGGAGCAATGGAAATTTAAAAAAATTGGTTTTAAGTGTCAGGATTGTCATAAAAATGTTCACGGAAATGAGATTAGTGAGAAATATTTGCCGGAAAATAAGTGCGAGTCCTGTCATCAAACGGCAAATTGGAGCACTATTACTTTCGATCATAATAGCACGAAATTTGCGTTACTTGGTAAACATCAATCAATTACTTGTGGCAATTGTCATTACCGTGAAGTAAATGGCGAAAAATCTTATAAGTTTTTGTCTTTGACCCTTGATTGCGAACAGTGTCATAAAGATATTCATTTCGGACAATTTAGATTTGATAACATTACTGATTGCTCACGCTGCCACGCATATAGTAATTGGAAGGCAGAAAAGTTTGATCACTCAAAAGCTAAGTTTAAAAATGATGGTGCACATCAAAAATTAGAATGTTCTAAATGTCATAAAACAATAACTGATAATGTAACTCCATTTGTGATGTATAAAATAAAAGAGTATAAATGCGCAGACTGTCATTCCAAATAATATTTTTTCTGCTAAGTATAAATGTCTTTGCACAATCACCGCACGGCGATGATTTCGATGTAGACTGTTCAAATTGCCATGTTTCAGATAATTGGAAAGTCAATATTTCAAAAGTAACTTTCGATCATTCAACCACAAAATTTAGTTTAGTTGGTCAGCATCAAAATGTTGATTGTAAATCATGTCACACCTCGCTTATTTTCTCATCCGCTGCAACAGATTGTTTTTCATGCCATAAAGATATTCATCAAGGCACTGTTGGATTTGATTGTGCAAGCTGTCACACACCAACAACCTGGATAATTAAAGATATTATTGGGTTGCATCAGAACGGTAGATTTCAATTGCTTGGCGCACACCAACTGGTGGACTGTGCACAATGTCACTCAGATTACGCTGAGCTGAAATTTAATGTTTTAAATGTTGATTGTTATGCGTGTCATTCACAAGATTATAATTCTGCCCAATCGCCAAATCACATAGCAGCAAAATTTTCAACAGATTGCCAGGAATGCCATAATGTTAATTCGTTAACCTGGAACACCACAAATGTAAATCATAGTTTCTTTCCTTTAACTGGCGGACATGCATTGCCAAGTTGTTTCTCTTGTCATCAACAAAATACTTTTTCTGGATTATCGCAGGATTGTTATTCTTGTCATCAACAAACTTACAATAGCACTACAAATCCAAATCATATTTCTTCTGGATTGCCAACCACCTGTGAGGTTTGCCATAATATTAACGGATGGAAACCTGCAAGTTTTAATCACAACATTACACAATTTCCATTAACAGGTAAACATATTCCGGTTGATTGTGCAGATTGCCATACTTCTGGTTACACGGGCACTCCTACAAATTGTTACGCATGTCATCAACAAGATTATCAATCAACAAACGACCCGAATCACGTTGTATCACAATTTCCAACTGATTGCAGTTTATGTCACACAACTGCAGGTTGGGATAATGCTACGATTGATCATAACTTAACACAGTTTCCTTTAACCGGAAGCCACATATCGGTAGATTGTGCAAGTTGTCATACGAGCGGATACACAGGCACTCCTACAAATTGTTACTCTTGTCATCAGCAGGATTATCAAACCGCGACTGATCCAAATCATGTTACTTCACAGTTTCCAACAGACTGTAGTTTATGCCATACAACAACAGGTTGGGATAATGCAACATTCGATCACAATCAAAGTAGTTTTCCTTTAACTGGAAGTCATATTCAGGTAGCTTGTGCAACTTGCCATACGAGTGGATACACGGGGACTCCAACCGATTGTTACTCTTGTCATCAACAAGATTTTAATGGTACAACAGATCCAAATCACTTAGCACAAAATTATCCCCACGATTGTACACTTTGCCACAATACAACAAATTGGAATGACGCAAATTTTGATCATAATATTACACAGTTTCCTTTAACCGGAAGTCATATTCAAGTAGCTTGTGCAACCTGCCATACTAGCGGATACACAGGAACACCAACGGATTGTTATTCGTGTCATCAACAGAATTTTAATAATACAACAGATCCAAATCACGTGGCTCAAAACTATCCACACGATTGTACACTTTGTCACAATACAACAAATTGGAGCGATGCAAACTTTGATCACAATTTGACACAATTTCCATTAACCGGAAGCCACGTACAAGTAGCTTGTGCAACTTGCCATACGAGCGGGTACACAGGCACACCAACGGATTGTTACTCTTGTCATCAACAGAATTTTAATAATACAACAGATCCAAATCACGTGGCTCAAAACTATCCACACGATTGTATGCTTTGCCATAATACAACAAATTGGAACGATGCAAACTTTGATCACAATTTGACACAATTTCCGTTAACCGGAAGCCACGTTCAAGTGGCTTGTGCAAGTTGTCATGCTTCGGGATATACAGGTACACCAACGGATTGTAACACATGTCATCAAACAAATTATAACAATACTACAAATCCAAATCATCAGGCGGCAGGATTTCCTGTAACTTGTGTTGATTGCCATTCCACTACAGCTTGGAGTCCTGCAACTTTCGATCATGATACACAGTATTTTCCAATCTATTCCGGTAAACATAATGGCGAATGGAACCAATGTTCAGATTGCCATACAATACCAAATAATTTTTCTACTTTTTCTTGCATTGATTGTCATGAGCATAACAGAAACGATACGGATGATCATCATCAAGGTGTTCAGGGTTATGTGTATAATAGTGCCGATTGTTTTGCATGTCATCCAACGGGACGAAAAGAAGGAGCATTTAATCATGCAACTTCAAATTTTGTTTTAGTTGGTGTGCATTTAACCTCTGATTGTATTCAATGTCATGAAAACGGATATGCAAACACTTCTACGCTTTGTTCTGATTGCCATATTGCTGCATACAATAGTGCTGCAAATCCAAATCATCAATCATTGAGTTTATCTACAGATTGCGCTGCTTGTCACACACCTACGGTTAATTGGCAGCCTGCATTGTTTCCACAACACAATCAAGTGTTCCAATTGATTGGCAGACATTTAGAAATTGCGAATGATTGCGCAAGTTGTCATTACGGCAACTACACAACAACTCCAAATCAATGCGTTGGTTGTCATCAATCTGCGTTTAATAATGCAGTTAATCCAAATCATTCTGCAGCGGGTATTCCTACAAGCTGCCAGGATTGTCACGGGTCATCAGCGTGGATTCCATCGAGTTTTAATCATGCTACAACAGGATTTGAATTAATTGGTTCGCATCAACCATTGCAATGTTCATCTTGTCATTTGGGAACAGTTACAGGTTTAGATAATCAGTGCGTTTCTTGTCACCAAGCGCAATATAACACAGCACCAAATCATATTGGGCAATCATATCCCACAAATTGTGAGCTTTGCCATAATTCTGTTGCATGGAATCAAACAAGTTTTGATCATCAAAATACGAACTTCCCATTAACTGGTGCGCATATAACAACAACTTGTCAGGATTGTCATTCAACAGGATATACAGGAACTCCAACGGAATGTTATTCTTGTCATCAATCGGATTATGAAAATACTAATGACCCTAACCATGTAACTCAGAATTATCCACACGATTGTACATTGTGTCATAATACTTCAGATTGGGGTGAAGCAAATTTTAATCATAGTACTACTCAATTTCCACTAACTGGAGCCCATATTCAGGTTAGCTGCGAGAATTGCCATGCAAATGGATATACAGGAACTCCAACAGATTGTTACTCTTGTCATCAGAATAATTATATGAGTACCACGGATCCTCCTCATGATTTGTTGAATTTCTCAAATGATTGTTTAACCTGTCATACCACAAATGGATGGACTCCGGCAACATTTGATCACAATTTCTATAGACTTAGAAATCAGCATGCTACGATGGATTGTAGTGAATGTCATTCAGAAACTAATTATCAGCCTCAATGTCTAAGTTGTCATATGGATGATTTTCTTGATGGGCATAATGTTGGTCATAGAACAGATTGCTGGAACTGTCATGGAACGAATAATTTTGATCTGGGATTAATTTTGCCACACTTGCAAGAGCATAAAGTTGATTAAACTCTTATACATAATAAGTGCAATTTTTCTGTTTACAAACATCATAAAAGCGCAGGAACAAACTAAAGAAGGTAAAGTTGGATACACCTCTTCTCAATTGGTTTATGTAAACTTTGATAATACAGATGGAATAAGTGAAGGTGATACCTTATTTATTAAATCTAAAAACAAGCAATCTCCAGCCCTCGTTGTTAAATATCTTTCATCTTCTTCGGCAGCCTGTGAAAAATTGAATAATGAAGATTTTAAATCCGGTTTAATTCTTTATGCTTTTATAAAAAAATTGGAGCAAAATGGTGATCCAAAAATTCCGATTGTTTTAGATACAAATCTAACTATTGTACAACCACTAGAAAAAATAAAGCAACCTGAGAATAATTCTAATTCTGTAAATACTACAAAATATAATGGAAGATATTCCTTACAATCATATTCTAATTTCAATAACATTGATAAGCGAGGTGAATATCAACGCTGGAGACACTCACTTAGATTTAGTTTGCAAAATATAGGCGGATCCGGCTTATCACTTTCTACTTATTCTATTTTCTCTTACAGAGCAGACCAGTGGAAAACAGTTTCATCAAGTTTAGGAAAAGCATTTAAAGTTTACGATTTAAATTTGAATTATCGATTTGATGAATCAACACAACTTTGGTTTGGCAGATATTTAAACAGAAAAATTTCTAACATCAGCATTGTGGATGGATTGCAATTTGAAAAAGCATTTGCTTTTTTAACTTTTGGATTAGTTGCTGGCTCCCGCCCAAATTTTACAGACTTTGGATTAAACACAAAATTATTGGAATATGGCGTATATCTTTCCAGATATGATACTCTAGGCAGTGGAATGATGGAAAACACCTTTTCAGTTTTTGAACAAACAAACAATTCTAAAACCGATAGACGATTTGCATATTTACAGCATAATAATACAATCATAACTAACATTAATCTTTTCGCTTCAGCAGAGGTCGATCTATATAAGCGGGAGTTGGGAATTGGTAAAAGTGATTTTAGTTTAACATCACTTTTTCTTTCTGCAAGATATGCACCTGTTAGAGAGTTTTCACTAAGTCTTTCCTATGATGCTAGAAAAAATGTTTACTACTACGAAACATTTAAATCTCTTTCAGATAGTGTTTTAGAAAATGAAACAAGACAAGGTTTTAGAGCAAGAACTATTATTAGACCATTGAATAACCTTATTATAGGCTTGCAATATGGTTATCGTTATAACAAAACTGATGTTAAGGCAAGCAAAAATTATGGCGGCAATATTTCTTACACGATGTTACCGTTAATTGAATCTTCTTTAGGATTTAACTTTAATAAACTTAATAGTAATTATGTTGATGGTCTTGTATATTCAATTAATCTTCAAAAATCGATTTCATCTATTCGTTCAGATTTTTCAATAGGCTTTAGAAAAACAGATTATACATTCCCAAATAACACACCAAAGTTTGAGGAGAAAGCGATTCTTTTTGATTTTTCCACAAGTGTGTTTAATCCATTTTCATTCTCATTTAGTTATGAAGGTGTTTTTGAATCAACACGAAGTTATGGAAGAATTCTTTTTGATCTAACAACAAGATTTTAAATTCTAACCTATAAATCTTCCTTTCCAAATAAACTAATTATATCTATTTTTGTCTCAAACATGAGATAAGGAATATGTACGAATACGTTGGCGCAGCACACATGCATTCAACTTTTTCAGATGGAACCGGCGAGGTTACTGATATAGCTAAATTTGCTGATGAAGTTGGATTGGATTTTATTTTACTTACCGATCACAACACCTTGCGTGCATTGCAAGAAGGTTTTGAAAAGTGGTATGGGAACGCTTTGTTACTTGTTGGCTGCGAAATAAATGATAAAGAAAATAAAAATCATTACTTAGCTTTTGGAATTAAAGAAGCTTTTACAACTCGAACTCCAGCAAAAAAATATGTTGCAAAAGTAAAAGAACTTGGAGGTATAGGATTTTTAGCCCACCCTCACGAAAAGCGACAACATAAAGAGCATCCCGCTTATCCCTGGACAGAATGGGACACAGAAGATTTTACTGGTATTGAAATCTGGAATCACATGTCTGAATGGGTTGAAAATCTTACAGAAGAAAATAAGTACAGATCTTTTTTGCATCCATTAAGAACTATCATTGCGCCACCTGATGAAACCTTAAAAGTTTGGGATGAATTAAATCAAAAAAGAAAAGTTGTTGGTATTGGCGGCATAGATGCGCACGCACATAAATATAATCTCGTCGGATTTTTGGAGGTTGAAATTTTTCCCTATAAAGTTTTATTTAAATCAATTCGTACTCACATTCTAGTAGATGAACCTATCAAAATAGGGAAGAGCGCAAAAGATATTGAGAAAGCAAAGTGGCAGGTTTATAATGCCTTAAGAGAGGGAAGATGCTTTGTTGCAAACGATTACGTTGCGGAATCGAAAGGGTTTAGATTTTATGCGGAGGCAAATCATACCAAATATCAAATGGGTAATACGATTCCTGATCATAAAAATATAACATTAAAAGTTTTGTTACCCGGAATAAATGCAGAAATAAGACTTATTCGTAACGGACAAGTTATAGAAACAAATAGTGGAATCGATGCTGAATTTATTGTAAATAAAAAAGGCGTTTACAGAATAGAAGTTTATTTTGAAAATCGTGCATGGATTTACTCAAATCATATTAGAGTAAATGTATAAGATATTTTGCAATTAAGCTTTAAGTCTTTATAAATCCTGTTTTAAAAGTGGCTAGAATTTTAGCTTTATCACATTCCAATTTATCTTTGAATCTTTTTATTTTAAGTTGAATCATACGGACAACAAAAAATAAAAGGATTATATAAATGTTAAATACAAATCTAACCCACGCTTCTTCAGAAAAAGAACATTCAGAACTAGTTAACAATAACGAAAACGTAATGATATGCTGCGGTAGAATGGGCCCAATGTGTATTCCCGTTTACGAAGTTATGGAAGAACTTGAAGATGAATATAAAAATGTAAAGTTTGTTGATATGGAATTTGATTCACCAGACGCAAAAGTTATTAGAAATTTACCTGAGTGCAGAAGTTTTCAAGGATTACCATTTGTTGTTTATTACAAAAATGGAAAAGTAGCAAAGGCAACAAGCAGCATTCAATCAAGAGAGCAAATAACCTCAGTTCTTGATGAACATTTTGGTAAATAAATTTTCGTATTAAGCATTCCCATCTGACCAAGATGGGAATTTTTTTAAGTATATATCAAAGAAAAAATTATGGAAAATCATTTTGATGTTATTGTTATTGGCGCTGGTGCCGCCGGTTTAACTTCTGGAATTTATCTATCACGTGCAAAAGTTAAAACCCTAATTCTAAATGAAGGGGCAGTAGGCGGGCAAATGGTTCTTACGCACGAAATTGCAAATTACCCCGGAGTTGAAAATATAAGTGGTTACGGACTTGCAAGAATTATGAAATCGCAGGCGCAAAAATTTGGCTGCGTTATTAAATCCAACTTAAAAATTACATCGTTAGAATTAAATAGTGATGTCAAAAAAGTTGTTGTTAATGATAAAGATATTTACAGCTCTGATGCGATTATAATTTCCACTGGTGGTAAATCCAGAATGATAGGTGCCTTGAATGAAGCTAAATTTAAAGGTAAAGGAATTTCTTACTGTGCAACTTGCGATGGCGATTTTTTTCAGGACAAAGAAATAATTGTAGTGGGTGGTGGTAACTCTGCTTTGGAAGAAGCAGTTTCACTAACTAAGTATGCATCTAAAGTTAAAGTAATTCATCAGTTTGATCATTTTCAGGCACTTGAACATTATGTTGATGAAGCTAAGAAAAATGAAAAGATAAATTTTATAATGGAATCCAAAATTGTTGAGTTTATTGGTGATGAAAAACTTGAATCAGTTAAGATTCAAAATCAATCTACTCAAGAAATTTCTGAAATTAAGATTGACGGTGTTTTTATTTTTATCGGGTATGTACCCAACACCGAATCGCTTGAAGGATTGATTGAATTGAATCAATGGAAAGAAATTGTTGTTGATAAGGATTTGAAAACTAATGTTACTGGAGTTTACGCAGCAGGCGATTCAATTCAGAAAAAATATCGCCAAGTTACAACAGCAGTTGCGGATGGAACGATTGCTGCTCTAAGTGCCGCGGATTATATTAGCAACTTGAAAAAAGAGTTAAGAGAACAGGAACTTATTCATTGATCAAAATTAATAATGACACAAAATAAAAATCATTGGTATGATGGATGGTTTTATGATAAGATAATTGCTCCAAATCAGGATAGAATGTTTGGTGAAATTAAGAATCTCATCGAGCCAAATTCAACAGTAGTAGATGTCGGATGCGGAACCGGCAGGTTTTCTTTTTCAATTGCGGATAAAGTTAATAAAGTTGTTGGTATTGATTTATCAAGCAAAAATATTTTAACGGCAACTAGAACACTTCAAAAAAATCCGAGCAATAAAATATCCTTTCTACATACAAACCTTGCAAATTTAATTTCACAAAATCATCACTATGATTATGCGGTAATGACTTATGTTATTCACGAAGTTAATCCTTCTGAGAGAATTAAATTGTTAAATGAAATGGCACTGATTGCAGATGAAATAGTTATTGGAGACTATCTAGTTCCCAGAAACAAAGGCTTTTGGAGTTTGTTAAATGAAGTTGTTGAATATGCCGCAGGGAAAGAACACTATACAAATTTTAAACATTTTGTTGCAAATAACGGGCTTTACGGATTATCACAACAAGCAGGATTAAAGATTGTTTCTGAAATAAAAAATAAACCATCAACAAGTCAATTATTAGTTTTGGCAAAATAGAAACAACATAGTAATTAAATGTAAATTTTATTGTCCAAATCCATCGGATTATAATTTTAGATTAGGCCTATTTCTTTATTACTATATCATACTTGCCCAGCAAACCAGAAATTCCCAGGATAGAAAACTTTGCTTTTGCTATTTTATTTTTTTCGGGATCAATTGAATAGTTGTAAGCAGTACTAAAATCACATTTAGATAAATTAGAACTATCAAAAAGCGCTTTGTTTAAATCACATTCAGAAAATTCCGAGTTAGTTAAATCTGTATTCCCAAAATCAACTTCCACCATTTCACATTTATAGAATTTAGTTTTATGAAGTTTCATTCCAAAGAATGAGGACAAAGTTAACCGGCAATTTATAAACTCGGCTGAAAATAATAATTGACTGCAAGAGTTAAATTGTAATCCGGACAAGTTGCTATTAACAAAATAAACATCACGAAAAACAGATGCAGAAATATTACTATTGGTTAAATCACAATTATTAAACTCACAATTGAGAAATACACATTCGTTCAATCGACCGTTTGAAAAAACACAATTCAAAAATTTACAATTCTCGTATTCACCAACTATAAATTTGATTTTGTTAAAATTGATGTTTGTATATTCTTTATCAGTATAATATCCTAACCGTCGCATTTATTTAGCCTAACAAAATTTCTAATTCAACCTCTCGGTTGTAATATACTTACCTCATCTTTTTAATAAATAAATATAATGAATTTTTTTTAGATGAAAATGAAAACTTTAAGTACAAAAAAATATTTTAAACCTTGAATAAAATTTGGGATATAAACTTTTCAGGTTTTAGATTAAGGGTTGTATATAACCAAAATTATTTATTCACTTAGGGAGGGAAACTATATTAAATAAAGGAATCTTTAATGAAAAGATCTTACAAGCAAAACCTTTCAAAACTCATACAAAATCTTAACAAATTAAAAGCTCAATCGTTGGAACGTGGAAGGCGGATCCCACAGGATATGGTAATTGCAGAAGCACGTTTAAAAGACTATCTAAAAGTCTTAAGCTGGCTTAGAGAAAAGGGATATCGAGTAAACATTGGTGGGGAAGTTGAAGAAATCAAAGATGGAGCTTAATTTCCGCAAAAATATAACTTTAACCATAAAACATCATTTAATTGATTTTAGAAATCTTTGGAAGATTGGACACTTTAGTGTTAAATTTGCTCCAGTTTTTTTTACGAATCAGAACAGGAATAAAGAATGTTAACCAAACAGAAGAAGCTTTCAAGAAAAGAAATTAAAGAAGATAAACTTGTTGAATATTACTACAAATCGATTTCTTTTTTTGAAGAAAATAAAAGTAAGATTTTTACTTATTTAGGTGCTCTTGCAGTCGTAGTATTTGCTGTGATTTTTTATATGAATTATAGAAGCGGACTAAATGAAGAGGCTGCAGGGCATTTATCAAAAGTTATGGAAATGTATGACGGTGGAGATTATCTTGGTGCTATCGAAGGTAAAAAAGATGTTAAGGTACTTGGTTTAAAAGATATTGTTGCTCAGTACGGTAGCACAGAAAATGGTGAAACAGCAAAAATTTATCTTGCCAACAGCTATGCAAATCTTGGTAAACCTGATGAAGCTTTTAAATACTATGATGATTACAGTGGTAATATAAATATTTATCAAGCCGCAGCTTTAGCAGGGCAAGCTGGATATCATTCTTCAAAAAATGAATTTGAAAAAGCAGCTGATCTTTATATGAAAGCCTCTAAAGTTTCAAAAACCGATGTGATGAATGCTGATTATATTTATCAGGCTGCGGTAAATTATTTTGAAGCAGGTGAAAAAGAGCCAGCTAAAAATCTTCTTCAAACTATTAAAGACGATTATAAAACAGCAGCAGTTTACTCACTAGTTGATAAATATCTATCTCAGCTAAATTAGGGGATTTTGATAGATTTTAAGTTAAAACCGTGAAGAAATTCACGGTTTTTTGTCATAAATCGTTAAAAACCTTTTCTTGACATTACAGACTTCTATCTCTATTTTTTTCAAGTCAATTATTAACAATTAAGTTAGAGTGTTATGGCAGATACTTCAGATTTCAGAAACGGTCTTATAATTCGATATAAAAATGATCCTTTTGTAATTACAGAATTCCAGCACGTTAAACCGGGCAAAGGCGGAGCTTTTGTTCGAAGTACACTAAAGAATCTTAAAACCGGTAAGGTTTTGGACAATACTTTTAGAAGTGGTGAATCAATTGAAATTATCCGAGTTGAAAGAAAAAAATACCAATATCTTTATCGCGAAGCAGATTTTCTCGTTTTAATGGATAACGATACTTACGAACAAATCAATGTTCCTGTTCCACTTTTTGGTGATTCAGTTGGATATCTTAAAGGAAGCGAAGAAATAGAAATTTTATTTAATGGTGATGATATAATAACAGTTGAACCTCCCATTTTTGTCTATCAAAAAGTTGCAGAAACAGAGCCTGGTTTTCGCGGCAACACAGCAACAAATGCGTTCAAACCAGCCAAGTTAGAATCAGGAGCAACTGTAAACGTTCCGTTATTTATAAATGTCGATGATCTTTTAAAGGTTGATACACGCACTGGGGAATACGTTGAACGAGTAAAATCCTAAATAAAGGGAAATAGCATGGACTTAAATATCATAAAAAAACTCATCAAAATTCTTGAAGCAAGCGAAGTTACCGATCTTGAATTTGAAGAAAACGGTACGCGGATAAAGCTTGCAAAAAAGGTTAGAGTTTCGCAGGCTGTTTCATATTCACAGACAGCAGTTCCTTTAGTTTCGCAGACTTCTGTTTCAGTTGCAAAAACTGATGAGAAAAAATCTGCTGACGAAAATACTGGATTGCATGAAATAAAATCCCCAATTGTTGGAACATTTTATAGAGCACCTGCCCCAGATGCTGATTCATATGTTCAAGTGGGTGATGATGTTTCACCGGGAACTGTTTTGTGTATTGTTGAAGCGATGAAATTAATGAATGAAATAGAGTCTGACGTTAGCGGTAAAATTGTTAAAATATTAGTGGAAAGCGGAAAACCGGTTGAGTATAATCAGCCATTGTTCTTGATACAGCAGAATTAATCAATAAAAATTGAGATATTGTGTTTAATAAAATTTTAATAGCAAATCGCGGTGAAATTGCTTTACGAATTATCAGAACCTGTAAAGAACTTGGTATAAAAACAGTTGCAGTTTATTCTGAAGCTGATCGCGAATCATTGCACGTTACTTTTGCTGATGAAGCAGTTTGTATCGGACCCGCCTTAGGAAAAGAAAGTTATCTAAAAATTCCGTCTATTATTTCTGCAGCTCAAATTACTGGTGCAGATGCTATTCATCCCGGATATGGATTTCTTGCAGAGAATGCTGATTTTTCTGAGATATGCAAAGAATCCAGTATCACTTTTATCGGTCCTTCACCGGAGATGATAAGAGCAATGGGCGATAAAGCATTTGCAAAGGACACTATGAAAAAAAGTGGTGTTCCTGTAATTCCCGGTAGTGATGGTATTGTAACTGATGTAAATGCAGCAATAAAAATTGCACACGAAGTTGGATTTCCGGTAATTGTCAAAGCATCTGCAGGCGGCGGTGGAAAAGGCATGCGTATTGTTTGGGAAGAAAAAGATTTTGAAAAAGCTTTTCAAACTGCTCAAACAGAGGCTGAAGCTGCATTTAGTAATTCTGATGTCTATGTTGAAAAGTATTTAGAAAATCCGCGCCATGTTGAGATTCAGGTTATGGGTGATAGTTTTGGAAATGCTTATCACTATGGTGAACGTGATTGCTCAGTTCAAAGACGACATCAGAAATTAATTGAAGAATCTCCATCACCGGCACTAGATGAAGTTTTAAGAGCCAAAATGGGTGATGTTGCAGTGCTCGCTGCAAAATCAGTTAATTATCTTGGTGCGGGTACAATTGAATTCTTGTTGGATAAGCACAAGAATTTTTATTTTATGGAAATGAATACTAGAATTCAGGTTGAACATCCTGTTACTGAAACTGTTTATCATACTGATCTGATCAGGCAACAGATATTGGTAGCAACAGGACAAAAAGCTGATATACCGCCACAAAAACCTTTTGGACACAGCATTGAATTTCGAATTAACGCTGAAGATCCTGAACATAATTTTAGACCGTCTCCCGGAAAAATCACATCACTTAATTTTCCTGGTGGATTTGGAGTTAGAGTTGATTCGCACATTTATCAATCCTACTCTATACCTCAACATTATGATTCTTTAGTAGCCAAATTGATTGTTTGGGGTAGAACACGTGAACGCGCAATTGCTAGAGGAAAACGTGCGCTTGGCGAATTTGTGATTGAAGGAATTAAAACAACAATTCCATTCCATCTAAAAGTTCTTGAAGATCCCCGTTTTATTAGCGGTAATTTTGATACTGGTTTTCTTGATAAGTTTAATGCAGATAATTAATTCTAAAAACGGATAAATTTTAAGAGGATAAAATGAGTACTCCAGATAATTTAAAATACACAAAAGAGCACGAATGGGTTCTTGTAGAAGGCAATATAGGCACAATCGGCGTTACCGAATATGCGCAGGGAGAATTAGGTGATGTTGTTTTTGTGGATATTGATCCGGCTCTAAGCGACGTTAAAAAAGGTGATTCAATCGGCACAATTGAAGCAGTAAAAACTGTAAGTGATATTTTTGCTCCTTATACTGGTAAAGTTGTTGAGATAAACGAAGCATTAAAAGATAGCCCGGAAGTTGTAAACTCAGATCCTTACGGAAAAGGATGGATGATTAAAGTTGAAATTAGCGATGCAGCGGAACTTGATGATTTACTTGATGCCTCTGATTATCAGGCTTTAATAGGTCAATAATAAATTTCTTTGAAAACTTTAAAACAAAATTCGGGCAGTCCGAATTTTGTTTTTTTATTTTAAACGTTAGTTTAGTTTAGTTTATGAAGCATACAGAAAAAATCTTAATAATAGATTTTGGTTCTCAGTTTACTCAGCTTATTACCCGTAGAGTAAGAGAAGCAAATGTTTACTCAGAAATTCACTCCCACAATTTTACAATTGATGAAATTAAGGAATTTAATCCAATCGGAATAATCTTATCTGGTGGTCCAATGAGCGTTTACGATACAGATGCGCCGGATATTGATAAGAGGATTCTTAATCTTAATATTCCAGTACTCGGCATTTGTTATGGACTTCAACTAATAAGCAAAAAACTTGGCGGAAAAGTTGAACCTGCGAAAGATAGAGAATACGGTCGAGCCATCTTAAATGTAGTTGAATCATCACCTTTGCTTAAAGAAGTAAGTAATGAATCAAAAGTCTGGATGAGCCATGGTGATTATTTAACAGAACTTCCAACAGGTTTTAAAATAATTGCAAAATCAGATCACTCACCAATTGCTGCAGTAGCTAACGAAGCAGAAAAAATTTATGGAGTTCAGTTTCATCCTGAAGTTGTTCACACTGTTGAAGGAAAAAAAATAATCCATAATTTTTTGTTTGATGTTTGTAAATGTACTGGAAGCTGGAATTCTCATAATTTTATTGAAAATAGTATAGCTGAAATAAAAGAAAAAGTTGGTAACTCTAAAGTTATTTGTGCATTAAGTGGCGGCGTTGATTCAACAGTAGCTGCTGTACTTGTTAAACAAGCTATTGGTGATAATTTAATTTGCATTCACATTGATACAGGTTTGATGCGAAAGAATGAGAGCTATGAAATTGGAAAAGTCTTTAATGAAAAACTGAATTTAAACCACATCCATATAGATGCTTCAGAAAAATTTATAAGTAAATTAAATGGTATTTCAGATCCAGAACAAAAAAGAAGAATTATTGGCAACACTTTTATTGAAGTGTTTGAAGAAGAAGCTAAAAAAATAAACGGTGCTGCGTTTCTGGTTCAAGGAACATTATATCCAGATGTTATTGAATCAGTTTCTGTAAAAGGTGCTTCAGTTACAATTAAAACTCATCATAATGTTGGCGGATTACCGGAAAAGATGAATCTTAAATTAATTGAACCTTTTCGTGCATTATTTAAAGATGAAGTAAGAAATGTTGGCAGGGAATTAAATATTCCTGAAGAATTTATTGAAAGACATCCATTTCCAGGTCCTGGTTTAGCAGTTAGAATTCTAGGTTCTGTTGATCAGGAAAAACTTGATATTTTAAAAGAAGCAGATGATATATACATTAGTGCAATTAAAAATGCTGGAATATACAATGAGATCTGGCAGGCGTTTGCCGTGCTTTTACCTGTGCAATCTGTTGGAGTAATGGGTGACAGTAGAACTTATGAATTTGTTCTAGCATTGCGTGCGGTTACTTCTGTTGATGGAATGACAGCAGATTGGTATAATTTTGAACATAATTTTTTGTCTGATGTTTCAAATGAAATTATTAATAAAGTTCGTGGTGTTAACAGAGTTGTTTACGATATTAGTTCTAAACCACCCGCAACAATCGAATGGGAATAAGTGGACGAAGATAGAATAAAATTTAAAGTTAAACTTGCCTCTGCTTTTATTTCTGAAGGAAAGAATCTTCATGCTTCTCAGATTTATAAAAAACTGATTGAAGAAACTGAGCGAGAAGAATTTTATTTTCAACTTGCAGAACTTTATGAAGATATGGGATTTGTGGAGGCCGGCAAAAATATCCTAGCTGAGTTAATGAATGTTAAAGAATCCACAAATGAAGTTGCCTTGTACTTCGGTCAATATCTCCTCAGAAATTCAAAATGGATCGAATCTATAGAAGTGCTTAATAATATTTCAGAATCAACTCCGGCAGCTTTATTCTTAATAGCTTATTCTTATATGATGCTTAACGAATTTGAACTTGCAAAAGAATATTTTGCAAGATTTATTTCTTCAGATGAAAAAAACGATTTAAAGCAGGAAGCAAATTTATATCTTGCAAAAATAGAATATGAGTTACGGAATTATAATTCCGCATTAAATTATGCCACAAACGCACAGTATCTTTATGCAGATTTTTGGGAATTAAATTTGATACTTGCAAAGGTGTATTATAGTCTTGATATGTTTACACACGCCGTTAATCCTATTCAAAAAGCACTTAAACTAAATCCGAAAGATGCATCTGTACAGGAATTTGCTGGAAAGATTTATTATTATTTAGAAGATTTTAAAAAGGCAGAAAGGTTTTTTTCTGAGTTTATAGAATTAAGTTCTGATGTTTCTGCAGAAATTTATACATTATTGGCAAAATCTTTTGTTAAGCAAAGAAAAATTGATGAAGCACATCTATTCTTTGAACTTGCATTACAGATTGATCCTGCGTATCAACCAGCAATTGTAGGAAAAGTTGATCTTAATAAATAAAAAACTATTATGAAAAAATTACTCTTCATTCTCCTCTTAACCGGTTCGGTTTTATTGCCACAAAATATTTCTGTTGATAATAATAAAGATTTTCAAAAGGCTCTTGGTTTTTATAATTCTAAAAAATATGATGATGCAATAAGTCTTTTTAAGAAGATTGAAACCCGAACAGTAAATAACACAAAAAATACTGCATCATCTTTTTTTGTTTCGAAAATTTTAGTTGAACAAAAAAAATACTCGGAAGCTGTAAAATCTATAAATACTTTTTTAACAGAATATCCGCAAAGCAAGTATGCTGATGAGGTTAAAAATCTTCTGATAAAAACCTATGTTGATAAATCTGATTATATAAGTGCATTCGAAGCCGCTTTAAAATTTATAGAAGCATCAAATTCAATAGTCTTTAAAAATGAGACAAAGCTTTTTGCAGAAAAGATAGCTTTAACTAATCTAAGTAGTAAGAAAGTTGAAAAACAGATAGATAAACATTCTTCGTTAAAATCTTTTCTATTACTTATAACTGGTAAGATTTTGTTAGCTGAAGGTGATAATTCTGAGGCAATCAATATTTTAAGTGAGATAATATCAAATCACACAGATTCTGATGAGTATGTTGAGGCACTTAATCTAAAGAAATCAGATAATATAACACAGACGAAAATTGAATATCCTGTTGTAGGTATTTTGCTTTCATTAACTGATATCAATGGAAGAGAAATAGAATCAGCTAAAGAAATTTTAGAAGGCATAAAATATGCTTTCCATGAGTATAACTCGGATCATAGTGAAAAAGTTGGAATTATAGTTACTGACATCCAAAGAGATAAAACTAAAGTATCTGATATCGCAAATAATTTTGTTGCAAATAATGATGTTCGATCCATCCTTGGTCCAATATTTAGTGATGATGTTAGAAATGCTCTAAATGCAATTGACGGAACAAATATCTGCTTAGTTTCTCCAACAGCTACTGATGATGATCTAGTTTCGCTGAGTGAAAATTTTTATCAAGCTAATCCATCATTAACCGCACGTGGAAAAATATTTGCGCAATATTTGTATTTTGTTGAAAATAAAAGAAGGTTAGCTATTCTTAATTCTATTGATGGATATTCACCACTGCTTGCTGCTAGTTTTGCTCAGGAATTTGAACGATTGGGTGGTAAAATTGTTGCTAAAGAAACATATAAAAGTAAGAGTTTTTCCTTGTCCGAGCAGATGACTAGAATATCGTCAATTGCAAAATCGATTGAAGGACTCTATGCTCCAATATCTGATGGAAGTGATGCTAATGCTATTCTATCCCAAATGGTGCAAAGTGGATTAAATATAGAAATTTATGGAAATCAAGATTGGTTTCTTGGAAAGGGTTTTGAATCATCATCTGAACTAAGTAATAAATTAACTTTTGATTCAGATTACTTTATTGATTTTAATGATGCCTCATTTAAACAATTTTCAAGTTCATTTAAGAGAACAACCGGAATGGAAATAAACCGAAATATTCTTTATGGTTATGACACTGCAAAATATTTATTAACTGTTATGAGAAATATTGACCCTACAAGAAAAAATATTAAGTATAAAATTGAATCAGGTATAAATGTAACAGGGTTCCATAATAATATTTCATTTGATTATGATCGAACAAATAAATTTATAAATGTTGTTCGGTTTAATGATGGCGTATTTGAGTTAGTTGATAAATTTCGGGCTGGTAAGCAGTAGAAAGGGGGAGAAATGTCTAAAGTAAAAGATCTTCCGATTGATGACCGACCTCGTGAAAAATTGTTATTACGAGGACCACAAAGTTTGACAGATGCTGAATTGATAGCAATTTTATTGCGAACGGGAACCAAAGGGAAATCAGTTATTTCAATGGCGCAAGAAATAATTGCAAAAGAAAACAATCTTGCTCAACTAGCATCTAAATCATCTGCAGACCTTAAAAAAACTTCCGGAATTGGAGGAGATAAGGCTGCAACCTTGTTAGCGGCTTTTGAAATTAGCAGAAGAATATTATCACAGACAAAATGGTTTTCTCAGAAAAAAATAACTTCTCCTGCTGATATTGCAGAAATATTTATTCCATTGCTTAGAGATGAATTGAAAGAGCAGTTTATTGTTGTGTGTCTTAGCTCTGCAAATAAAATTATTAAGTATGAAAGAATTTCTCAAGGAAATCTTAACTCAAGTGTAGTTCATCAGCGGGAAATTTTTAGGACAGCAATTGAAAATAATTCGGCAAGTATAATTCTTATTCATAATCATCCTAGTGAGAATCCAGACCCAAGTAACGAAGATATCTCAATAACCAAAAAAATTGTTGAAGCCGGTAAGATAATGGACATCCCTATTTTTGATCATATAATAATTGCAGGAAGTTCTTATACAAGTTTTGTGGAGAGACGGCTTATTTAAATTTATTTGAAAGGAGTGAGTTTTATTCACCCTAAAGATGTAGCCCGTTTTTCATCCCTTTGCCTGATTGAATTACATTCTTTGTCTTGATAACTTAGTTTAGAAGTTAGTACATAAAAAGGATGCAGAATGTCATTCTGAATTGTTTTAAGCGACTTTCCTGACATAAAAAAATAACATAAATGTTAAATACAAGTTTCCTTTATGCTTTTTTTTGTATAAATTGTACTTGTTCGAAACGTATTTTTATCGAAAATAAACTATTTTTCAAATATTTAATCACTAACCAATATATATTCGGAGGTATCGAATGAACATAACTAAATCATTGAGAACTGCCGTTCTCTTCGGTGGTATAGCACTTACTACTGCCTTCTTTAGCGGATGCGGCGGATTGAGTGATGCTCAAATTAAAGAATTGAGCGATCTTAAGAGTGAAGTATCTTCTCTGGAATCTGAAGCAAACTCATTAAGAGACGAAAGAGCTAAACTAGAAGCTCAGATGGAAGAGACAAACAGAAAATTGGCTGAATGCGAAAAGCAGAAAGAAGAAGCAAAAGCTAACCTAGAAAAACTACCTAAGTAGTAAATTAATTAATGATTATTAAAAATATTCAGAGGAAATAAATAATGAATCTTAAACTAAAATTATTAGGCATAGTTTCCCTGCTTTTCTTATTTACTGCTGTAAATTTTGCGCAGGAGATGACTACAGAGCAATGGGAATCTGAAATGGCTACTTACAAGAATAAGAAAGCAGCTTTAGAAACTGAAATCAATGCTCTTAAAAGTGATATTGATAATCTAAAAGCGATGAATCTTCAGGATCCTGAAGAATGTATCGACGAGTTATATCAAATCGTTGGTGCTACACGTAATGATGTTAACAACTATAGAAAAGCTGTTAATGAATTAGACGGTAAGATCAAAAGAAAAGAAGGACCAAAAGCTGACAGACAAACTGATCTTAACACTCTTAAAATGAATAAGATTTCTGCATTGCCAGAATTTTACAACAAAGTTCATAACCAAATGCAAAGAGATCTTGACAATTGGGTTGAGGCTCCAACAGATATAAATTATTCTGTTAAAAAAGGTGATTGTCTTTGGAATATCGCTAAGAAAAAAGAACATTATGGTAATGGCTTTGCTTGGCCAGTAATTTATAAGGCTAACAGAGATCAGATTAAGAATCCAGATTTGATTTTCCCAAATCAAACTTTCAAGATTCCTAATCTTACAGAAGAAGAAAAATCAAAATATGAAAAACTAAGAGTAAATTATAAACCAGCTCCGGTTCAATAATTGATTTTTGGTTTTCTTAAATCTTTTTTAAGCCCTTATCTTTATTGATGAGGGCTTTTTATATTTAACCGAGTGTATGACAACAGCAGAAAAAAAAATAACGCTAAATGGAATTGATATGCTTGCATTATTAGGCGTTAATGATACAAATCTTCAAATACTTGAAGATAGATTTAGCTCCACCATTAGTGTGCGCGGCGATGTCGTAAACATTAAAGGATTTCTTGAAGAAGTTGAGCTTGTTGAAAGAGTTATTAAGGAAATGTCTTATGTGCTTAATACAAGTGGTAGATTAAACAGAAATGATGTTGAGACGATTCTAAATCTAACTGTTGAAGGCAAAGAAATTATTAATGAAGAAGAATTTGATTCGATAGTTCTGTATACCAAAAACGATGTTGTAAAAGCTAAAACTTCTGGACAAAAAAAATATTTTCAAGTTGCTAATGCTAATGATATTTGTTTTGCTATTGGACCTGCTGGAACCGGGAAAACGTATCTTGCCGTAGCACTTGCCGTTTCAGCCCTTAAAAGAGGAATCGTAAAACGAATTGTGCTTGCCCGACCTGCTGTAGAAGCGGGGGAAAGTCTTGGATTTTTACCGGGCGATTTTCAAGAAAAGATCGATCCATACTTGCGTCCTTTGTATGATGCTCTTGATGATATGATGCCTTCTGAAAAACTAAAAGGTTATATAGAAAAAAGCATTGTTGAAATTGTACCATTAGCCTATATGCGCGGTAGAACATTGAATAATGCGTTCGTTATACTTGATGAAGCACAAAACGCTACAGACGTTCAGATGAAAATGTTTCTTACACGTCTTGGTGCAAATTCTAAGGCAATCATCACTGGTGATATAACTCAAATTGATTTGCCTTCAAAAACAAAAAGCGGACTGATTCAAGCTAAGGAAATTTTAAACGGAATTACTGGTGTTGGTTTCGTTTACTTTGATAGGGAAGATGTGGTAAGGCATAAGCTGGTAAAAGACATTATTGATGCCTATGATAAATTCAATGGCAATGAGAATAATAATGGAAAAAATTAATCAAAGCCATTTAATTTTTTACTTTCATTCCAATATTTATCCATCTCTTCAAGATTTGATTCATTAATCGCTTTGCCGGTTTCTTTTACTTTTTGCTGGACGTAATTAAATCTTTTTATAAATTTTTCATTGGTTCGGCGTAGTGCATCTTCAGGATTGATACCCAAGAATCGTGCATAATTAACCATTGCAAAAAAAACATCGCCGACTTCTTTTTCTAATTTGATATCTAAATCATCGGCAACTTTATCTGTTGGAGTCTGTAATTTAATCTTTTCAATTTCATGCATTTCTTCAATTTCTTCAATAACTTTTTTCCAAACATCTTCTTTCTTTTCCCAATCAAAACCAACCTTAGCTGCTTTTTCTTGCAATCGATGGGCGCGTTGCAAAGCCGGCAAATTGAATGGGACTCCATCAAGTACTGATTCTCTACCTTCGCTTAATTTTATTTCTTCCCAGTTTTTCTTTACTTCTTTGGAATCCATTACTTTAACTTCACCAAATACATGTGGATGCCTTCTTATTAATTTTTCCTGGATTGAATCAATAACATCATCTATTGTAAAGTGCTTTTCCTCTTCAGCAATTTGAGTATGGAATATTACATGAAGTAAAAGGTCACCCAATTCTTTTTTTAATTCATCAAAGTTATTATTATCAATTGCTTCAACAACTTCGTAAGCTTCTTCAATTGTATTTGCTTTAATTGAATCATTAGTTTGTTCTCTATCCCAAGGGCATTCTTGTCTTAATCGTTTAACTATCGATACAAATTCCGTAAATTTACTGCCAGTCATTAAAGTTCCTTTATAAAATATTTATTCGGCACAAATTTAAAGAAAAAATACATACACATTTGGAGTTATTATGATAGAAGAAAAAATTAGACAACTTGGTTTTGAAGTTCCTGAAGTTGCAAAACCTTTGGCTGCATACATACCAGCAAAGCAAGTCGGCAATCTTATAATGACTTCAGGCCAAGTGCCTTTAGTAAAAGGTATTATAAATTATGCTGGCAAAGTTGGCAAAGATTTAACAGAAGAAGAAGGACAGAAAGCTGCAGAAATTTGTGCATTAAATTGTCTTGCTGCAATAAAAGGGGTGATCGGTAATCTTGACAAGATTATTGAAGTTGTAAAGCTAACTGTTTTTGTTGCAAGTGCAGAAAACTTTACGTCTCAGCCAAAAGTTGCAAATGGTGCTTCAGAATTGATTGGAAAAATATTTGGTGATGCAGGAAAGCATGTTCGCAGTGCTGTTGGTGTTACAGCACTTCCACTTAACGCATCAGTTGAAATTGAAATGATTGTAAGAATAGATTAATTAAAAATCAATCTTATGTAGATTGCAGCCAATTTGAAATTAATTTTGTGCCATGCGGAGTTAGTATTGATTCTGGATGAAACTGAATTCCTTCGACTGAAAAAGTTTTATGACGGATTCCCATAATTATTCCATCATTGGTATACGCGGTAATTTCAATTTCATTTGATAAAGATTCTTTTTCAACAATAAGAGAGTGGTAACGCATTACATCAGTGTTTTGAGGAATATCTTTAAATAACTTTTTATTATCGTGTAAAATTTTAGAAGTTTTTCCGTGAGCAGGCTTATCAGCTTTTATAACTTTACCGCCAAAAACTAAAGCTATAGCTTGATGTCCAAGACAAACTCCAAGTATTGGAATTCTTTCACCAAATTCTTTAATTATTTCTAAAGAAATTTTAGAATCTTCTGGTTTCTTAGGTCCAGGTGAAATTAATATTTTATCCGGATTTCCTTTTAATATTTCTTTCAAAGATAATTCATCATTTCTTTTTACAATAACCTTGCAATTAAGCGCACCAAGTTGCTGAACAAGGTTAAAAGTAAAGGAATCATAATTATCCACTACTAATATTTTCATAGAATCAAAATAAATAAAAAATATTGATTGAAATAATCAGAATTAATGAGGAAATTAGCATAGTTGATCGTCTAAAGTATTGTTAGTTTCATTGACATTAACCCGATATTTCTATAAAATCGTTTAGAAAAATTTAAGAAAATTATGAAAAAGTATTTATTTGTATTTGTTGTGCTAATATCCATTTCCATCAATGCCCAGTTTAAAGATCCAGTATTTGAAACCGATAGGCCAAAAGATGGAATAATGAACAATTCATCTAATTCATTATTTGGATTTATTAATCCTGATAATTTTAGTATGCATCATTCTTTCGGATTATCTTACTCAACTTTTGCGGGGCAGGGAATGAGTTTGGCAACTTACACAAATAGTATGATGTATAAATTTTCAGACAAAATGAACTTACAGTTGGATGCAAGTTTTGTTACAAGTCCTTACAGTTCATTAGGCAAAGAATTTCAAAATTCGATTCAAGGAATTTATGTAAGTAAAGCCGCTTTCAATTTTCGTCCTTGGGATGATGTATCTATTTCTATTCAATACAGAAACATACCAAATTACTTCTATGATCCATTTAACAGGTATAATGGATTTTATGGTAATTCATTTAACGATGGATTTTTCGGCTCAGGTTATAATTCCTTTAGGTACTAATCGCAGGAATTATTTTGCAGGAAAAAGAGAATAAAGATAAAAGCATTTCAATAAATTCAGGCTCAGAAAAAAATACAAACCTTTTCTTTATAATTGCATCAGCAATCCTAACTTTGTTTGCAGTTTTCTTATTATACTCAGTTTTGGATAAAACAGGGCTAATTGCTTCAAAAGATAACCAAAATACAAAACCGCAGAATGTTCAACAGTTAATTCAAGTTGAAGTCTTAAACGGCTGCGGTGTAACGGGAGTTGGAGATGGCTTAACAAATATTCTTAGAGCCAAGGGCATTGATGTTGTTAAGACGGGTAATTATAGATCATTTGATATCGATAATACGTTTATAATTGATCGACTAGGAAAAACTGAAACTGCAAACCGAGTTGCAGATTCTTTAAATCTTGATAAGAGGTTTATTATTACTGAAAAAAATGCAAGCTATTTCTTAGATCTTACTATTGTAATTGGAAAAGACTATAAAAATTATTTTCAAAAAAGCGGGAGCTAATATTGGATTCAAAATTATTTGCTGAAAAAATTGCTGATCTTATTTTTAATAAAAAAGGCTATGATGTTAAAATTCTAGATTTACGCCACGTTGCTACATTTTCTGATTTTTTTGTTATTTGTTCTGCCGATTCAGATACGCAGGTTAAGGCAATCGCTGATGAAGTTGATAAAAGTTTAAGGGATGAAGGAATTAAATGTTGGCATAAAGAAGGTTACACTGCACTTACCTGGATTCTTCTTGATTATGTTGACGTGGTTGTTCATGTATTTAAGAAAGATGCACGCGAGTTTTATAACATTGAAAAACTCTGGGGTGATGCCCCGACTGTTGAAGTTGTTGATCCTGCTTTAAGAAAAAAAACTGTTAAGCCAAAGGCTAAAATAACAGCTAAATCAGCAACAAAGACACCTAAAAAAAAGACTACAAAATAATTTATCATTTAATATAAGTTAGTTTCATTTGAAAGAATATCTCTACTCCGCATTTAAAGAGGCTGAAAACAAAATCCCTCAACTGAAAGAAATCCCAATCTCATTTGATATTCCAAAATTAATAGAACATGGTGATTTGTCTAGCAACGTAGCGATGCTGCTTACCAAAACCCTTAAAAAAAATCCAAGAGCAATAGCCCAAGAGATTATTGATTCATTGGATATTGAAGAATCTATCATTGCAAAAACAGAAATTGCGGGACCAGGGTTTATTAATTTTTTCTTCACGCCAGCTTATGTTTCTAAAATTATTCGGGAAATTCTTGATAAAAAAGAAAATTTTGGAAAATCGACTAAGTACAAAGGTAAAAGGGCTAATGTTGAGTTTGTTTCTGCCAACCCTACAGGACCTTTAACTGTTGGGCACGGAAGAAATGCGGTAGTAGGCGATACCGTTGCAAATCTGCTTGAGTGGGTTGGTTATGATGTTGATAGAGAATATTATTTTAACAATGCTGGTAGGCAAATGCGGGTATTGGGTGATTCAGTAAAATTACGTTACCTTGAAGCATTAGGTAATAAAGTTAATTTTCCTGAAGATTACTATCAAGGAGATTACATTAAAGATATTGCTATGCAATTGTTTATTAAGCATGGTAATAGATTATCTGATGATGATCCTGAATCCATATTTAAAGATACTGCGGAGCAGGAAATCTTTTTTGATATTAAGAAATCTTTAACAAATCTTGGAATAAATCATAAAATATTTTTTAATGAAAATACTTTGTATGAAGACGGAAAGATTAATAAACTTTTAAGAACATTTAAAGAAAAAAATCTTTCTTACGAAAAGGATAATGCTGTTTGGTTAAAACTTTCTGAACTTGGACAAGCAGAAGATAAAGTAATTGTTAAAAATACTGGTGAGCCAACCTATCGTCTGCCTGATATTGCATACCATGCTGTTAAACTTGATCGTGGTTATGATTTATTGGTTGATCTTTTTGGGTCAGACCACAATGCAACATATCCAGATGTAATGGCAGGGTTAAATGCGATAGGTTATGACGCTTCAAAAATAAAAGTTTTAATTCATCAGTTTGTTACGATTATGGATGGCGGAGAAGTCGTAAAAATGTCCACAAGAAAAGCTAACTATATAACGTTGGATGAATTGAATGAAGAAGTTGGAAAAGACGTTGTTAGATACTTCTTTAATATGCGTAATGTAAATTCCCACATGATTTTTGATCTAGCGGTTGCTAAAAAACAATCTGATGAAAACCCGGTTTTCTATCTCCAGTATGCTCATGCACGTATAAGTTCAATTCTTAGAAGGGTAAAAGAAGAACATCTTGAAGTCTCGACTGGTAATTTAGATTTGCTAATACATGAAGATGAACAAGCGTTACTAAAAGTGCTTCACAATTTTAAAGAAGAAGTTTTTAACAGTGCAGAGAATTTAGAAACACATAAACTTTGTACATATTTGTACGATTTAGCAGGTGCTTACCACAAATTTAACCGGTCTTGTAGAATATTAGGGAGTGAAAGAAATCTGGCTGAAGCAAGATTAGCATTAGCATATGCAGCGATGATTGTTATAAAAAATGGATTAAGTATTCTTGGAGTTTCTGCACCTGAACAAATGTAAATCAATCAGCAATTGCAATTGATGCAGCATAAATTTTATTTGCGCCAGCTTCCAAAAGAATTCTGCCGCACTCAGAAATCGTTGCCCCCGTAGTAATTACATCATCTAACAATAAAATAGATTTTCCCACGACAGTATTTTTCTTATTTATTTTAAATGCGTTTGAAATATTTTCTTCGCGTTCATTTAGATTCATTTTTGTTTGGGATTCTGTGTACTTGATTCTTTTTACAATTTGATCTGATACTTTTGTAATGAGTATTTGGTTTACACCTTTTGCAATATAATAGGCTTGATTGTATCCGCGCTCTGCTTTTTTTAATTGATGCAATGGAATTGGAATAACTAATTCAATCTTTAAATCAGGTTTTGAAGTTTTGATTGCGTAGGCCAAAACTTTACCAAGAAAAATTCCAACTCGAAATTTCTTCTGATATTTTAATGAATGAATTGCGTGCTGAAGTTCTTTGTCTTTTTCAAAAACAAATGGTGCATAAAAATCAGAGATGATATTTTTGCCCGCAAATTTTCTATTAAACTCACGCTGTAATCTATCTTGGGTGGATCTTTGAATTTTAGCGAAGCAATCACTACACATTGTGTCTTGATCTAAGCCAAGTTTATTTCTACAGGAACAACAAAATCTTGGAAGTACAAAATCAACCAAGCTATTTGAAAAATATTTTGTTGCCCCCAAAAAACTCATAGCATTCCTGCTCGTTTGCGGATAAACCATTCAGTAGCAAAAAGCAGAATAACAATTATCAACAACCATTCATCAGACCAAAGTCTTATTTCTGAAGTTAATAACTTTTCTTTTGAAGCATTTGCATTTAGTGTACTAAGTGTATTTAAAAGTTCGGTAAATTTATTTGGACTAAAATATTTGCCGTTTGTTTGAGTAGCTAATAAATTTAAAAATTCAAAGTTCATTCTATTATCAATCATCTCAATATCTATCTCACCAACATTAAACGATCCTTTATCTTCACCTAAATACTTCCCATTAATTGAGGCACTTCCGGTAAAATAATAATCTCCATTAATTTCAGGTGAAAATTTTTGCTCATATAATCCACCGCCAATGGAGGATAGGTTTATAGATGTTTTAAAATCTTTGCTGTTGATTTGTAGTTTTACTTCAGCATCATTTACAGGATTAAAAGATTCATCGTAAACTTGTGCAGAAAATTCAACAATTTCACCGGATGAATAAATTTTCTTTGAAGTTTTTATTCTAACTTTTTTCTGATCATCAGGGGCATTTAACCATCGAGCTGAGCTTAAAACGAAATTATCAAACAGATTCAAGCTCTTTGAGGCAGTTTGTAATTTCCATTTCCAAATATCTTTTCCAATGATAGAAAATGATCTCTTCGAACCCAAGTTTCTGCTTACAATTAATGGATTGTTTCTAGGTTGATTATTTACCCGAACTTTAGACAGTAGCTTACTTTCTGGATTGAGAGAAATTGATATAATAGGTTGAGGAATTGGGGGCAGATTATTCCAGTCATTTACGGAGTTATTCTGTAAAACCGGATTGCTTAACTCATCAAGTTGCACATCTGGCTGAACTTGTAAATAATTTTTATCCATCATTTGAATAGAAAATGGCAGAAGACTACGAATGCGGTTCAACTTACTTAGATCAACTTCTCCTGAAAGCAAAAGAAAAAAAGGGGTGTTCTTATTTTCTAATTTATTCTTTAATTGTGTAACAAAATTATCGCTTGTTAGTCTTGTTGGAAATTCAATAAGATAAATTATATCCGCACTATCAAGTTTGGATTGAGGATTTTGTTCAAGAAAATTGCCTGCGACGATTTGAGTTAACGTATTAACTTGAAGATTTTCATCAGTATTAAGAGAATTTTTTATAAAGGTTAAATCAGCGGATGGACTTCCAGCAATGAGTAAAATGTTAATTTTATTACTTAAAACATTTATGTAAAAAACTTTTTTATTATTTAGATATGTTGACTCACCATCCTGATTACTCATTTTGAGTGTTAGTTTTTTTTCTCCGCTTTGCTTAGGTGTGTAATCAAGAGAGATTGAATTAACACCACTTGCGTCTAAAATTATATTCTTTTGTTGGTGCAATTGTGAATTTTCATAAAGTGAAACCTGTGATGTTTTGCCTGAAAAACCTTTATTCAAAATAGTTGCAAGAATTGTTGTGGGAGTTTCTGCATATATAAATTCATTATTAATTACATTTTTAACCTCAACATCATTCTTTCTTGCACTATCACCAATACCTACAGTGAAAACTGGTATCCCAAGTTTTTCGGCACTATAAATAGGAGTTGAACCTTCTGTTATGACTCCATCTGATATAATTGTAATAGAAGAAATATTGTTTTCAGTTTGATTAATGTTCGAGAAGATTTTTGAGAAATCAGAAGCTGTTTCTGAAAAATCTAGCTTAGATAAACTATCTGAAACAACTTGCTTCACAGATGATCCAAACGAGTAAAATTGTTTAGTGCCGTTTAATGAATATGAATTTGTTTGATCCATTAAACTTTTTATTTCTTCAATTCGATTTGTGCCATCCTTTATTCTAATTGATTTGCTGTTATCAAAAAAGAATAGATTTAATGGATTTAAAATATTTTTCTTTGTAAGTGTTAACACAGGTTCAAAGAAAATAAATAGTAAGAGTGCTAAAGCTAAAGAACGCAGTAACGTTAAAATTGCTCTTTTTAATTTTGAGACAGGCGGAAGTGTGAATCTGTAAATGTAAAAAGAATAAGCAGATAACAATATCAATGCGATAAAAAAGTAGACGGAATTAAATGAAAAACTTAAATCTATTTTTTCAAATCCAAACATTAAAAATTCAGCTTTCCTTTAATTACTGTAATTGCGTTTCCCGAAATAGTTAATTCATTTTTATTTGAATTAAAATTCACATCTACTCTTCCTTTTCTACCTAAAACATCTCCCTGTTCTATTGTCATCGGTGTATCATTTACATAATTATTTATTAAACCGAGTTTAATCAACACAAGCAATAATGGGCCGCAAGCTGAACCTGTGACTGGATCTTCATCGATTCCGTGATAAGGTGCAAAAAATCTTAAATGTGCCGAAGAATTATCTTCTATTGTTTCAGTTGTAAAAACTGCTATATCAAAAAACTCTTTTTTATTTTCGCTCAACTCCGTTAACAATTTAAAATCAGGTTTGATATGAAAAAGTGAATTTAAAGTATTAACAAAAATGAAAAGATAACCGTTATCAAGCAGAATAAAAGGTAAATCGGAAACATCAACTCTATTAATTCCAAGTGCATTTAAAATCTCTTCTTTGCAACCATCAAATTCAGTTAATTGCGGAGTCGGTATTTGCATAAAATACTTACCCTTTTCAACTGAACAATTAATTATTCCGGAAAGAGTTTCAAAAGTTACCTTTTGTTTATCAGAAAGAAGTCCTTTTTTTAAGAGATAATGAAGTGAAGCGATTGTGGCGTGTCCACACAAAGCAACCTCTTTGGTTGGTGTAAACCATTGAAGTTTATAATCCGCAATACTTGATTTGCTAATAAAAGCAGTTTCAGAAAGATTCATTTCTTTAGCAATCATCTGCTTTTCATTTTCAGAAAGATTGTTTGACAAAGTTACCCCGGCCGGATTACCCAGGAATGCTTTCTTAGTAAAAGCATCTATTTGAAAAATCTCAATCTCTTTTGCCATTAAGCAGATTCTCAATTTTCCATTCTTTCATTTTATCAAAAGTTTGATAATCAGAAAGATCAAAATGAATAGGTGATACAGAAACATAATTATTTTTTATGGCGGCTTGATCCAAATCTATTGATTTATCAACATCCATTAAATTTCCGGTAAGCCAATAATAATTTCTGCCATATGGGTCAATTCGCATTTCGTAAATATCATCCCACTTAGATTTTCCCTGCTTTGTTACTAACATACCCTTGATTTCTTTTTCCGGTAAGTTTGGAACGTTAACATTTAACATTGTTCCAATTGGTAAGCCGCGCTTGTAAACTTCTTCTGATAGAACTTTTGCAACATTAGACGCAAAAGAAAAATCTAAAACCTGATGACTAGCCACAGAAATTGCTATTGAAGGGACATCCATTATTGCCGCTTCACGTGCAGCGGAAACTGTTCCCGAATAAATTATATTTATTGCAGTGTTTGATCCATGATTGATTCCCGATACTACCAAATCAGGGGGAGAAGGCATTAAATTACGCATACCAATTTTTACACAATCAGCAGGAGTTCCATCAATTGCGTAACCAAAAAATTTACCATTTTTTTGATATTCAAAAACTCTCAATGGTGTTTGCATTGTTATTGCGTGACCAACCGCGCTTTGTTCTTTATGCGGTGCAACAACGGTTACATCTGCAATAGACTTCAAAGATTCTACTAAAGCAAAAATTCCTGCTGAATCAATTCCGTCATCATTTGATACTAAAATTTTCAATTAAAGGCTCCCTAATAATTTGTTTAACGAATAAAAATTTGTAGAATCTATTTATTTAGATTTCTGATCCTTGATAAACTCTGCGATCAATTTATGTCCATCCTCAGAAAAATGAATTCCATCTCCCCAAAGATAATATTTATTAGAGGTTTTAATATGATCTTTGAAAGCAAAAGCACAGTCGATTAATTCAACATCAATAGAATCCAAATTGGCTTTTATTAATTTTTGAGGTTCAAAGAATGCAGGTTTACCGAGATTTCTTATTTGATATTCATACGGAAGAAGTATAATTGAGATTGGAATATTTTTTGTCTGACATTTTAAGATTACCTCTCTCAGATCTTTCATAGCTGATATGAAAAAAGGATTGTCGCTTACATAAAATTGATTGTCATACTGGTAGTATGCTTTAGGCCTGTCGCTGAAAAGATTCTTAATAAAAATGTATGCTTTGGAATTTCTACTTAATTGATAGACTATATCAAATAAAAAATCTCCCGCTGAAAATGCTGGTGCATTTTTATCAGGGTAGTTGGAATAGATATCATTCAATGTCCAATATATCTGAACCGCATTAATTCTTAAGCCTGTCATATTATTGGATAAGAAAAAATCAGAAATAGTATAATAGTCTTCTGAAGAATATCCCATTAATGAAGGATTTAAATAATCAATTGTGTCTGATTCTGAATTTAAAATTCCTGTAAAAGTCGAATCATTACCTACACCAAGCCCCATTGTAACCGAATCCCCAAGAATCAATATTTTTCTTGAATCTTTCGAGACGCTCCTTTTATAATTCCAGCATCTAAACTTATTAGTCAACTTGAAAGCACCATTAGAAAAACCACTAGCATTCGGTTTCAAACCAGGTGAATTAGCATATACTGAATCAGTGTAGAGTGATGTAGAAGTTCCTGCTAGTTTAATTTCTGGAATTAAAATTCTTATACACAATTCTAAAAACAGAAAAAGTAGAGTAATAACAATTATATTAAAAAACAGAACCTTAAAATACTTGAATATTTGAAGCCGCATAAAACCTGTTCAAAAATAATAATTTATTAAACCTTATTCGAAATTAATTGATTGTACTAACACATCCCAATTATTTTAATGTAATTGATAACTTATCTTTCTGTAAATTTGTTTGTAATAAATGTACATACTTAAACCACACATATTTGAAAAATATCCGGAAATTATTTTTGGGTTTAGCACAAAAATTTCATCCGATTGTAAAGCGCCGTACTACTTTAATCTATCTTACTCTGTCGGAGATGATAAGGATACAGTTGATAAAAACAGAGGAGATTTTTTTAAATCGTTGGGACTATCTGTTGACAATGTTGGTTATCAAAGACAAATCCATTCCGATATTATTCAGGTTATTGGATGTGGCGGCGACAATGGCGCAAGTGATGCGTTAATTACTGATAAAAAAAATCTTGGAATTGCAATCGCCGTTGCAGACTGTACTCCAATATTTATTTATGATAAAAAGAATAAAGTGATTGCAGCGGTTCATTCCGGTTGGAAGGGTACAGAACAAAAAATATTATTAAAAACTCTCCTTAAACTTCACGATGAATTCAAATCTAATCCGGAAAATATGATTTGCTACATAGGTCCATCAATCTCAAAAGCAAATTATGAAGTTGGAAGTGAAGTTGCAGAATTGTTTGATAAGTCTTTTTCAAAACCAAACGGCAAAAAGTTTTTATTAGATGTTAGCGGAATTAATTATAATATTTTAAAGAATTTTGGTATACCAGAAAATCAAATACAAAAATCAAAGCTGTGTACTTTTGAATATGAAAATTTGCTGCATTCATATCGTAGAGATGGAAATCTTTCAGGAAGATCAATTGGAGTAATTGCAATTAAAGAATGAGATCAACACCACTTAAAATAATATTAGTTTATGTTTTGCTCTGCTTGATTTGGGGATCAACGTGGCTTGCGATAAAAGCAAGTTTGGAATCATTGACTCCATTTATCTCACTTGGTTCACGATTTACGTTTGCTTCGCTTTTCATTGTAATTTTAATGAAATTACGTGGAATCTCATTGCAGAAGGATAAAGAATCAATACGTCTTTATTTGTTGATGGGATTTATGTCATTTATAATTCCATTTGGTCTAGTTTATTGGGCAGAGCAATTTGTACCGTCAGGTTTAGCTTCTGTATTGTTTGCAGTTTATCCATTTTTTGTTGCTTTATTTTCTTTTTATCGGATGCCAGCAGAGACGATTGGTAAACTAAAAATATTTGGAATGAGTTTAGGATTTTTTGGAATCATTGTGATTTTTTCGGATTCATTTACGGCTGATTTTTCAAATCTGTTTCTGGGAATGATTGCTGTTGTGTTGAGCGGAATAATACAAGCTTGGATTGCTGTTACGCTAAAAAAATCCGGAAAGCATTTAAACCCACTTTCTATGAATTTTATTCCAATGCTGATTGCTGGATTTTCCGGTTTGCTTTTCGGGTTTTTAACTGAAGATTTATCAAAAATAAAAATTGATGATACAGCAATAATTTCTGTTCTTTATCTTGCATTCTTCGGTAGTGTAGTTACCTTTACTTCTTTTTACTGGTTGATGAAAAAAATAAATGTTGTTCTGCTTTCACTGATTGCTTTTATTACGCCCATTGTTGCACTTTTACTTGGTTGGATATTTTACAAAGAAGTTTTAACAACCGAGCACATAATTGGCAGCATTTTAGTTTTGATTGGATTATTATTTGCAAATCTTCAACCATTCATCTCCAAAAAACAGTTAAAATATAAGACAAACAATTAATTATTTAATGTTTAATTTTAAATAGAAAAAATAGGTTAGTTTGATGCAAAATATTATCAGAATAAAGCGCGCAACTTTTTACGGTTATCATGGCGTTATGAGCGAAGAGCAAAGTGTTGGTGGTAAGTTTGAAGCCGATGTTGACATCTATACAAACTTTATTGATGCTGCAAAAAAGGATTCGTTGAATCAGACAATCGATTACCATAAAGTTTATAAAGTATTGTATCATCTTGCACTTGAGCAAAAGTATTATTTGATTGAAGCTGTTGCAAATAAAATTGCTGATGAACTATTAATAAATTTTCTCGAAATCGAAAAAATTGCTGTTAGAGTTAGAAAAAATAATCCACCTTTAGGTGGAGTTGTAGATTGTGTTGAAGTTGAGATTATTAAAGAAAGAAAAGATATTTAAGAATTGAATAAGCAAGCATTTAATATCGCATTCATAGGTATTGGATCAAATGTTGGAAACAAAGCAAACAATATTAAATCAGCAATAAGATTAATAAATGTAATAGTGGAATCTAAGGTAGAAAAGGTTTCATCAATTTATAAAACGCTTCCGTTAGGAGACATTGAACAGGAAAATTATTTTAATGCCGTAGTAAAAATATCAACTAAATTAAATCCACACGAGTTATTTGCGGAATTAAAAAACATAGAACAAAAGCTCGGAAGAATAAAACGAGAAAAATGGGGCCCACGCGAAATTGATTTGGATATTTTATTCTATAATGATTTAATTATTTCCGATGAAATTATTACTTTACCACATAAAGGTATAATTTATAGGGATTTTGTACTAATTCCCTTATTTGAAATTGAACCCGATAAAGTTCATCCTGTTTTTAATAAAAAAATAGTTGATTTTGTTACAGATCTAAAGACAAAAAATATTATTAATAAAATAACTGAACCATTAACTACGGAAGAAAAATATCTTGGCATCGAATGAAGATATAAAGTTTATTGCAGTTGAAGGAGTAATTGGTGCTGGTAAAACTGCTCTTGCTAAAAAATTAAAAGCAAGATTAGAATCAAAATTGATTCTTGAGCAATTTGAGGCAAATCCATTTTTAGAAAATTTTTATAACGATAGAAAAAGATTTGCATTCCAAACTCAAATGTTTTTTCTGATTAACCGATTTAAGCAGCAGGAAGAACTAAATCAGGAAGATCTATTTACCAATTTTATTGTTTGTGACTACATCTTTGATAAAGATAAAATATTTGCATATTTAAATCTTTCCGCAGAGGAACTCAAGTTGTATGAAAATCTTTTTCCACTGCTATCTAGAAATTTAAGAAAGCCGGATTTAGTAATATATCTTCAATCCAGCCTTGATAGACTTATGTTTAATATTAAAAAACGCAGCAGATCAATAGAACGAAATCTTACTAGAAGTTATATTGAAGAATTAAGTAATGCCTATAATCATTTTTTCTTTAGATATAATTCTACTCCTCTTCTGATAGTTAATTCTACCGATATTGATTTTGTTAATAACGATGAAGACTTTGATGAATTATTCAGACAGATATTTAGAGAAGATCGTGGTGTATTTGAATACTTTAAACCTGAGAGTAAAAGTTTAAGTTAGAACTATGTTAAGGTTTATTTTATACTTCCTTTTGTTTATAATCTTATTTCGTACTGTTAGATCAGTTCTTGGTTATTTTTTTAAAAGTAGTACTGGTTCAACAACAAAAAATGAAGCACAAAAGAAAAAATCTAAATTTGAAAATGTTGAAGAAGCCAATTATATTGATATTAAACCTGAAGACGAAAAAAAGAATTAATTTATAATGGCTGGTAATTCATTCCAATCTAAGCTTCTGTACTCAATCCTACAAAAAATATTTGCAATAAAAGAAAATACTGACAAAAACCTTGGTGAAGTAAAAAGAATTCTAGTAATACGACAGCATAATCAGCTTGGCGATATGCTAGCAGGAATTTCTTTGTTTAGAGCACTAAAAGAAAAATATCCAAACTCGCATGTTACTCTCTTATCAAGTATCCAAAATTACCAGGGTGTTGTTAAAAGCAAATTTATTGATGAGTTGATCGTGTTTGATAAATCAAAACTTTTTAATCCAATTAATTTTATAGCTTTTCTAAAAAAAATTAGAAAACAATTTGATGTTGCGATTGTACCTGTAACGGTATCAATTTCTTTTACAAGTAATTTAGTTGCTCGCCTATCAAATAGTAAAATTAGAATCGGACCAAATTCGCTTGATGGAAGACCAAATAACAGTGCTTTCTTTTTTGATAGAAGAGTTAGTATAGATTGGCGAAAATTTCCTGATTCAAATGTTTCTGAACATATATTGGAAATTGTAAAACCATTTGGAATCGATACTAACAATTTAAATCCTGAAATTTATTTTGATAATTCTGATTTAAAAGAAGCTAGGCACTTTGTGTATGATATTGTAAAAGATTCTGAATCATTAATAATAGGCATACATGTGGGCGCAGGTAAGCCGGCTAACAGATGGTCACTTAAAAATTATTTAGAACTAATTGATAAGTTAAACAAAGAATACAGTTGTACATTTTATCTTACCGGATCTGATGCAGATAAAGATGAACTGGAATTTATTAACTTAAATACAAATAGTAAACTATATATGTTTGTTAATAAACAAATTCCTCTAGTTGCGGCTTTAATTTCAATATCAGATTTGTTTATAACTAATGATACAGGAATTATGCACGTTGCGGGTTCTACATCAACTCCGCAAATATCTTTGTTTGGACCAACCAATCCATTTAATTGGGCACCTTGCGGTAAAAATAAAATATTTCTGCGTAAATCAGATTTGATAGATGATGTTGAAGTAGAAGATGTATTTAATGTCTGTAAAGTTATCTTGAAAAAATAAAAATGATTATTCCTCCTAAAAGATTTGCTGCTATTGATATCGGAACTAACTCTTTTCATTTGATTATATCTGAATTAAATGATAGGGGAGAGTTAAAACTGTTGGACAAAGAAAGAGTGTTTTTAAGATTAGGGTCCGAGCTTGGTAAGGATCTTAGCCTTATCTCCGAGAAAGAAACCGATAAAGCCATCTCAGTTTTAAAAATTTTTTCAAGTCTCATTAAAAATTATAAAGCAAATGTAAGAGCGGTATCTACAAGTGCTGTAAGAGAAGCAAAAAATAAAGTTGAGTTTATTAAGACAATGTTTGATCAAACTGGAATAGAAATTGAAACTATCGAGGGAACAGATGAAGCAAATCTTATTTTTCTTGGGATGAAGAATGCTCTACCCATTGCCAATAAATCAGTTTTGGGAATTGATATTGGCGGAGGCAGTACAGAATTTATATACGGAGTAAATGGCTCTCCTATTTTTGCCGAGAGTGTAAAAGTTGGAGCGGTTAGATTGTCAAAAAAATTCTTTCCTGATTTTGTTATTACAGAATCAGCTATAACAGAGTGCAGTGAATATGTTGAGTGGCAAATAAGATCAAACCCTAAGATTAAAACGGATTTAGATTTTGATTTTGCGATCGGTTCATCGGGCACTGTTGATACAATTTGTTTGATAAAACAATCTAAAAATAAATCAAAGATCAAACCTAGATTAAATGGATATTCATTCGATAAATCAGAGTTTAATGAAATCTATTCATTTGTAATGGGTTTGAAAAAACCATCCGAAAGAATGAGCGTTCCTGGTATTGAAACTAAGCGTGCAGATATCATTCCCGCAGGTTTAATCATCTTAAAAAAAGCTTTTGAACTTTTTAATATAAAAAAAATACTTCTTTCAGAATATGCATTACGTGAAGGGGTTGTTTTTGATATGATTAACAAGGATAAATAGATGATTTACACTTTGTTTTAGCCACTATAGACAAATCTTTTTTAATACTAACTACCTAAGTATATTTGCACACTAATTATTAAGAGAATATGAATAACCTTCGAAATTTTTGCATTATTGCGCACATTGATCACGGTAAATCAACTATTGCCGATTGTTTACTTGAAACTACCGGCGTTGTATCTGCTCGAGAAGCTAAAGATCAAATTTTAGATGATCTTGAGCTGGAACGTGAACGCGGCATAACTATAAAATCCCACGCAATTCAAATGCACTATCGTGCAAAAGATAAACAGGAATATGTTTTAAATTTAATTGATACTCCTGGTCACGTTGATTTTACTTACGAAGTTTCACGATCACTTGCAGCCTGCGAAGGAGCAATTTTAGTTGTTGATGCTGCCCAAGGAGTTGAAGCTCAAACAATTAGCAATCTATATCTTGCCACTGATGCGGGATTAGAAATAATTCCGGTTATTAATAAAATTGATTTGCCAAGCGCTGAGATTGATAAAGTATCACACCAGATAATAGATTTAATTGGCTGCAACAAGGAAGATATAATTTTAGTCAGTGCAAAATCTAAAATCGGTATTGTTGAGTTGCTGGAAACTGTGATAGAAAGAATTCCACCTCCAAAGGGTGATCCAAATGCAGCCTTACAGGCTTTGATATTTGATTCGGTGTTTGATGCTTACCGCGGAGCGATTGCTTACGTTAGAATATTTCAAGGTACTTTAAAGACGAATGAAAAAATAAAATTCTTTAAGGTTCATAAAGAATCTGAAGCTGAAGAAATTGGAACTTTAGGATTAAAAAAAATTAAATCAAATGAACTATCTGCTGGTGATGTTGGATACTTGATTGCAGGTTTTAAAGATGTTCGCGATACTAAGGTAGGTGATACAATAACGCACGTTAGAAATGGTGCTATCGAACCGCTACCTGGTTACAAAGATGTAAAACCAATGGTTTACAGCGGGTTATATCCAACTGATTCTGATGATTTTGAAGATTTAAGAGACGCATTAGAGAAATTTTGCTTGAATGATTCTGCATTGATTTATCAACCTGAAACTTCTGCTGCTCTTGGTTTTGGATTTAGATGCGGATTTCTTGGTCTGCTTCATATGGAAATTGTTCAGGAAAGACTTTTGAGGGAACATGGTCAATCAATTATCACCACACTTCCAAACGTGGAATACGTAGTTTATACTAAAAAAGGTGAGAAGATTATTGTAGATAATCCAGCTGAAATGCCGCATGTTGGTAATATTGATCGAGTTGAAGAACCCTATATGAAGGCTCAAATTGTTACGCCGAGTGAATACGTTGGTAACATTATGAAAATTGCGATGGATAAACGAGGTACGTACATAAACACAACTTATTTAGATCCAACTCGTGCTGATCTTCAATTTGAATTTCCGCTTGCGGAAATAATTTTTGATTTTTACGATAAATTAAAATCATCAACTCGCGGCTATGCCTCCTTTGATTATGAATATATTGGCTATCGCGAATCTGATTTAGTCAAGCTGGATATACTATTAAATAGTGAGCCTGTGGATGCATTATCAATGATTGTACACAGAAGTAAATCTTTTGAGTGGGGAAGAAAAGTAAGTTCAAAACTTAAGGATTTAATTCCTCGACAGATGTTTGAAATAAATATTCAAGCGGCTATCGGTACAAAAGTAATTTCAAAATCGGTGGTAAAGGCATTAAGAAAAAATGTCCTTGCAAAATGTTACGGTGGCGATATTTCCCGAAAGAGAAAACTTTTGGAAAAGCAAAAAGAAGGTAAAAAACGTATGAAACAAGTTGGTAACGTTGAGATTCCTCAGGAAGCATTTTTAGCGGTATTACAAATAGATGAATAATATATAATAATCTAGAACTTTGTAAATGAAACGTTTATTAAAGATTCTTGTTTTAGTTTTAATTCTTGCGTTAGTTTTAAAAACATTTATAATAGATGCTTTTAAAATTCCAACCGGTTCTATGAAAAACACTTTATTGGTGGGTGATTTTTTACTAGTTAATAAAGCTGCCTACGCAATAGCTACACCACATCAGGTTCCTTTCACCGGTAATCGTTTGGCGAGAACAGAATTAATTTCCACTGGAAAACCAAAGTTTAATGAAGTCATAGCATTTGAAATTCCAGCTAATTATTATGATCCGGCTGATAGTGATTACTCTGTTTTGATTAAAAGGATTATTGGTTTGCCCGGCGACACAATAGAAATTAAAGACCAGATATTATACATCAATCATAAAATCTACCGCAATCCATCTTACATAAAATTAAATCTTGAAGAAAATCCAATAGAAAATGTTAACAAAAATCTTTTTCCTTATAACAATAAGTGGTCACTTGAAAACTACGGCCCGATTATTATTCCTAAAAAAGGAATGGAAGTAGACCTTGATCCCAAAAGCATATTACTATGGCAGAATGCTATCAATACAGATTATGGAAAAAAAGTTGTTAGTGTTGAAGGGACGGTTATTAATATTAATAATCAGCCAACCCGGGAATATGTATTTGCAAAAGATTATTATTTTGTATTAGGCGATAACCGAAAGAACAGCATAGACAGCCGCTATTTTGGATACATTCCAGAGGAATGGATAATTGGAAAAGCATTTATGATTTATTGGTCTCAAATGCCTGTTCAATCATCAGGTATATCTGATTATTTTGGTTCTATTAGATTTAGTCGATTGATGCAATCGATAGATTAAATATTTAGTTGGATAAATTTATAAGCTTGATATTGTTCCCTCGTTTTGTAGTTTTACGCAAAAAAAGATGCAATGAAGTACATACTAATACTTATTATAATATTATCAACTCAAGTTTTTACACAGCAGAAATACTTTATTTATTTTAACGATAAAGGAGCGGACAATCCCAAATCATTAAATAAAAATAGTGTTGCATATAGTCAAGCTTTACAGGATCTTTCACCCAAAGCTGTTGAACGAAGAATAAAAAATATGGGTGAAGATATTATTACCTACGACGATCTTCCAATAAACAAAAATTATATTGATGATATTGAAATTTATGGTGTTCACATAATTCGAAAACTTAATTGGTTTAATTCTGTTTCCGCATATTTAACATCCGGACAAATTGAATCTTTAAAATCACTCCCATTTGTAAAATCAATCGAACCAGTAAAAAAAATCTATTTTCAGAATGAAGTTTTTAATAATCCTGTACAGCAGTTATATAAAACATTAGATACAAATTATAGTTATGGTTCATCACTCAAACAGATGCAATTATCTGATGTCCCAAGCGTTCATTCAAAAAATATAAATGGTAAAAATGTTTTAATTGGAATTCTAGATTCCGGATTTGATTGGCAAAGGCATAATTCTTTAAAAGATAGAAATGTAATTGCAGAATATGATTTTATTTTTGATGATTCAGTTACCGCAAATCAATCCAGTGATATTACCGGTCAAGATAGTCATGGCACTTATGTGTTTTCAATTCTTGCTGGATTTGTAGATAGTATTTTAATTGGTCCAGCATTTAATTCATCGTTCATACTTGCAAAGACTGAAGATATACGGAGCGAAACCCACATTGAAGAAGATAATTATGCAGCAGCTTTAATTTGGATGGAATCCTTTGGTGTTGATATTACAACTAGCTCACTTGGATATAATACATTTGACTTAGGATATTCATATTCATACAATGATATGAATGGCAAAACTACCATTGTAACTAAAGCAGTTGAGTTAGCATTTGAACGAGGCGTTTCTACATTTGCTTCTGCAGGTAATGAAGGAAATGTTCCCTGGAAATACATTATTGCACCTGCTGATGGTTTCAACGTCATATCTGTCGGAGCAGTTGATGAATTTGGTAGTTTGGCGATTTTTAGCAGTCGTGGTCCAACATCCGATGGGAGGATAAAACCGGAAGTTGTTGCACATGGTGTTGATACTTATGGCGCGGTGTCTGGTACAAATAATGGTTACAAATTTGCTCGTGGAACTTCGGCAGCTGCTCCAATTGCCAGTGGTATTGGCGCTTTACTTTTATCTACACATCCACATTTAAAGAATACACAGATGAGAAATATTATTCTTGAGACTTCTTCAAATTCAATAAATCCAAATAATAATATTGGTTACGGAATTATATCTGCAAAGAATGCAATAGAATTTCCTAATCTTGAATTCAGAAATAATGGATTTATAATCCACAAAATAATCCTGGAAAATAATATAGACACTAATTCAGTAAGCGTAGTTTTTAAAATTGCTGATGATCTTTATCAACCATACCAAATGACTAAATCAGGAGATTATAATTTTACTTATTCTCTTCCCATAAGAAATATTGGCGACCATGTTGAATTTAATTTTATCTATACGGATAGTCTGAACATTAGTCATATATTTCCCCAATCCGGAAACTTCAAATTTAATTATGGCTCTAATATTATTTCGCTAAATTTAGATGTTCAAAGTTCATTAACTAATTCTGAAGTAAGCGATTTTTATCCTAACCCATTTATGCCTGCGGCAAATAAAACTACTAAGATAGATTTTGTATCACCGGGAAAAGAAATTTATAAAGTAATCTTAATTGATGGTTCAGGACAACAGGTAAAAGCAGTATCAGATATAACAGTACCCGGTATAAATTCGTTTAATTGGAACGGTTATTCTGATCGTGGTTACCTTTGTGCAAGCGGAGTTTATTATGCTTTAATTCAGGTTGGTAGCCAACATTTTGGAAAAAAACTTATCTTGCTTAAGTAGAAATTAAATTATTTAGAGAAATCAAATGACAAAAATATTATATCCTGCACAAAAAAAATATTTAGATACTTTTCGAAAGAAAGAAGATAAACTGATACACGAAATGGAAGAGTATGCAGAAGTGCATCGCGTACCAATTTTAGATTGGCATTCAATCGAGTTTATCGAAAAACTTATTTCAACTAATAAACCTGATAGAGTTTTAGAAATTGGTACGGCAATCGCATACTCCACTATTAGAATTGCACGATGTTTAACTAAAAATTCTACTATCCACACAATTGAAAAAAGTGTTGATAACATTAAAATTGCTTTAGAGAATATTGAAAAATCTGGTTTAACAAAAAAAATAAAATTAATTCAAGGTGATGCTCTAAGTATCATGCCGCAAATGAATAAAAAATATGATTTTATTTTTCTGGATGCCGATAAGGAAGACTATAAAAAACTATTTGATCTTTCGATGCTTTTTTTACGGAAAGAAGGAGTAATTGTAATTGACAACCTGCTATGGCACGGTTACGCCGCATCCACTAGTGTTCCTGAGAAGTATAAGAATTCAACAAAGCACATCAGAGATTTTAATAAATTATTTATCTTACAAAAAAATCTTGATTCAATGATTATTCCAATTGGTGACGGTTTAGGATTTGGTATAAAAAAATAGATATGAATAGTCTGCATCCAAATTTTCTGAATGAAGTCGAAAAATATTCGAATCAATTATTAAAGAAAAAGAAGATCTTATTGTAATCATAGATGTTTGTAACAATAATGGAATGATTGAGAATTTTGAAAAATTTTCTTTTACCGGAAAGTATGTGAACGGATTATTAAAAATTTTAAGGAATAGTGCAAAAATTCCTGAAGTTGAAAATGTAGATCACATCAAAAAAGATTTGTCTGAAAATATGGAGAAAGTAACTTCTTTATTAAAAGAAATTACTTTCAAAATGGATGATAAGAATAAAATGTTTATTGAAGAGAGTTACTTAAAGTTAAACCAAAATTCATTTCAAAACATCCAACTGCTTGTTGAAGATTTAGATATTATAAAAAAATATCTAAACAATCTTAAAAGAAATTAAAGTAACTCTATCTTTATTCCCACGAAGATAAGAATCTATTTTATATTATTCGTTTGAGATTCCCGTTTTCACGGGAATTACATTTCAAAGCGCTTTTTTAGACAACCCAATTACTTAACAATTTAAGTTTTAGCAATCCACTTTTCTAAAGCAGTTAACAAATGCGTCATCGCAGTAATTAACGGTTGATGTTGCTCAATTTCAATATCCTCAAGAATTTCTTTGTGAATTTCTATGTAAGCTTTGTTTAGTTGCTGAACAAGAAGCTGGCCTTTACGAGATAACGAAACACGCATGTTTCTTCTGTCATTAGGATCAATTTCTCTTAAGATATATTCTTTTTGAACTAGTCCATCAATGATTCTGGTTAATCTGCTAGGACTAAGATTCATTCTCTCAGCAATTGCTTTATTATTTATGCTCTCATCGGAACCAAATAATCTTAAGCATCTGAACTCTGCTTGAGTTAAGCTATGCACTTCTGCCAAACGAATTTCTTTTTCCTGGCAGTTTGCTAACAAACTAAAAGTTAAGTTTGCCAACATTTCAGCATTGTGATTTAATTCCATGGTAATTCCGGTTTAGTTTTTGATGAATTATTGTCTGTGACAAATATCGCCAATAAAAATTATTAAATCAAGTACAGATTTGAAAATTTTAAAAATATTTTATATCCGGATATAACTTAATCAAGATTTGCCCATTAGTAAGATTTGATAATTCAGCATTTATTTTATCAAAATCAGCGGGCTTAATCCAACAATTAAATTTTACATTGCTGGAATATTCGGAGTCGGCAATGATTGCAGAATAATGATTAATGATACGATGAACGTGACTTATAAAGTTAAACTCTACATCAATCACCAACCTCTGAAAAAGAGTTTGATCTTTAATTTCTGATATGTTCAAAACCTCAATAGATGCGTTGTAGTAAGCTTTTCCTAAAGGTCCAACACCAAGCTTGGTTCCGCCAAAATAACGCACTACAACTGCTAAAACATCGGTTAAATTAAAATGCTGAATTGCATTTAGGATTCTGATTCCAGCAGTTCCATTTGGTTCCCCATCATCAGAATATTTTTCCTCGCCATTTCTAAGTTTGTATGCATAACAATGATGTGTTGCATTATAATATTTTTTTCGGACCTCTCTTAAAAGATTTAGTGCAGATTCCTCATTATCAACAGGATAAACTATTGCTAAAAATTCCGAAGCTTTTTCTTTGAAGGAAATTGCTTGAAAATCTTTTATCGTTTTTATTTGTTCAGGTAACATATGCGTGCGAATGAATAATCCATGCTAAAATTATTTGTTTATCAATATCACTATTCCTAAAATAACTGTTTGAAAATTTAATTCTAATTTTTAAGATTTGACGGACATTGGAAAAAGAAACAATAATTATTAAAGGTGCACGTGAGCACAATCTAAAAAACATTGATGTAGAAATTCCACGCGAATCATTTACTGTGATAACAGGATTATCCGGCTCAGGAAAATCTTCACTCGCGTTTGATACCATTTATGCAGAAGGTCAGCGAAGATACATCGAATCACTTTCTGCTTACGCACGCCAGTTTTTGGATATGCTTGAAAAACCGGAAGTTGATTTGATTGAAGGATTAAGTCCGGCAATTTCGATCGAACAAAAATCAACTTCAGGAAATCCCCGTTCTACAGTTGGAACAGTTACAGAGATTTATGATTACTTAAGATTGCTTTACGCACGAATCGGAGTTCCGCATTGTTACAACTGTGGCAAACCGGTAACCAAACAAACTTCAGCACAGATTATTGATACAATAATTCAAAATCAATCCGGCAAAAAAGTAAACGTACTTGCTCCTATGATACGTGGAAGAAAAGGACATTACCGCGAACTATTTGAAGAAATTATTTCAGATGGATTTTTAAAAGTTCGTGTTGATGGTGAATATCATGAAATTGAAAAAGGGTTTCATGTTGATCGTTACAAAATCCACAACATAGAAATTGCAATTGATAAAGTGAATGCGAGTGAAAGATCGCGTGGCAGATTAACTGAATCCGTTGATGTTGCTCTTAATTATGGAAATGGAATTGTAATTATTGATGAAGATGGGAGTGATAAAATTTACAGTCGTCATCTAGCTTGTTTAGATTGTGGAATTTCTTATCGTGAACTTGCACCAAATTCATTTTCATTCAATTCACCTTATGGCTCCTGTAGCGATTGTGAGGGACTTGGGGAAATAAAACAGCTTGATCTTAATTTGATTATTCCCGACTGGAACAAATCAATAAATGAAGAGGGCATTGCCGCACTTGGCAAACCAAGATCAATCTGGTTCTTCAACCAGTTGGAAGGTGTTGGGCATAAATTTGGATTTGATTTTGACACTCCTCTTAAAAATCTAACAGAAGAACAAAAGGATTTATTACTTAATGGTAGTCCTGAAAAAATTTCCTTCACTTACAATTACGGTAAAGGAAAACCTGTAACTTATCTTCATAGATTTGCTGGTGTGATGAGTTATCTGAAAAACTATTATTCAACTACAACATCAAACCAGATAAGGGAATGGGTTGAAGCTTACATGAATTCCGCAACTTGCCAAACTTGCGGAGGTGGTAGATTAAAGAAAGAGTCTTTGTCAGTTAAGTTTCAGGAAAAAAATATAAGTGAAGTTACCAAGCTTTCAATCAATCGTGCAGCGGAATTTTTTGGTGATCTAAAATTAAAAGGTAGGGATGCAATTATTGCAAAACCTATTTTAAAAGAAATAACTGAAAGATTGCACTTTTTATTAAATGTTGGATTGGATTATCTAACTCTTGATAGATCAGCAAGAACTTTATCCGGCGGCGAATCACAAAGAATTCGATTAGCAACGCAAATAGGTTCTCAACTCGCTGGTGTGCTTTACGTTTTGGATGAACCATCAATCGGATTACATCAAAGTGATAATATTAAACTAATAAATTCATTAAAGAATTTACGCGATCTGGGAAATACTGTTATAGTTGTTGAACACGATAGGGAAACGATCGAAAGTTCGGACTATATGATTGATCTTGGCCCCGCAGCAGGTATACACGGTGGTGAAGTTTGCATAGCTGGTGTAACTTCGGAATTAACAAAATCCAAAAACGGATACGACTCGTTAACTCTTTCTTATCTAAATGATAAAAAGCGAATTGAAATTCCTGAAAAACATCGAGAGGGAATAGGTAAATCCTTAATGCTAAAAGGCGCTAGTGGTAACAATCTAAAAAATATTGATCTAAAAATTCCGCTGGGAACATTTACATTAATTACAGGAGTTAGTGGTTCAGGAAAATCTACAATTGTTAATGATACACTTGTAAAAATATTGATGAGAGAGATTTATAAGTCAAAAGTTGTTCCGCTGCCTTTCAAATCAGTTGAAGGATTGGAACACATTGATAAAGTGATAGAGATTGATCAATCACCAATTGGCAGAACGCCAAGATCAAATCCGGCAACATACACAGGATTGTTTACGCACATTCGTGATTTATTTGCACAGTTACCCGAATCTAAAATGCGAGGCTATGCAACCGGAAGATTTAGTTTTAATGTAGAAGGCGGAAGATGTGAAGAGTGCGGCGGTGATGGATTGAAAAAAATTGAAATGAATTTTTTACCCGATGTTTATGTCCTTTGTGATGTTTGTCAGGGAAAAAGATATAACCGGGAAACATTACAGGTACTTTATAAAACTAAATCAATTTCTGATGTTCTTGAAATGCGTGTTGATGAAGCATTAGATTTTTTTGAAGATCTTCCTAGAATAAACAGGAAAATAAAAGCTATACACGATGTTGGCCTGGGTTACATAAAACTTGGTCAGCAGGCAACAACACTTTCTGGTGGAGAAGCCCAGCGTGTTAAACTTGCAACAGAGTTAAGCAAAGTTAGCACCGGCAAAACTATGTATATACTTGATGAACCTACAACGGGTTTGCATTTTGAAGATGTTCGGGTTCTGTTAAATGTTCTTAACAAACTTGTTGATAAAGGGAATACAGTTGTTGTTGTTGAACACAATCTTGATGTTATTAAAACCGCCGATTGGATTATAGATCTTGGTCCGGGTGGGGGAGAATTTGGTGGAAAGATAATTGCAGAAGGAACTCCCGAGCAGATTATAAAAAATAAAAAAAGTGTAACAGGAAAGTATCTTGTTAAGGAATTGAAGAAATCTCGTTAGTTATTGCGTGCAATGTGAGTGGATCTGTTGTTTAATCGAGATTGCTTCCTCAATGGCTTTCCTCAAACGTACTCAAATTCAATCCGTTGTTGTCGGATCCCACGAAACTCTGAAGCCCTCATCTAAGTTATCTAATATTTTCATATCAGCTGCATCTAATTCAAAATCAAACACATTTGCATTTTCAATTATGCGCTCTTTACGTGCGGATTTTGGTATTACAACCAATTCGTGCTCAATTGCCCATCTAATTAAAACCTGGGCAACAGTTTTGCTATGCTTTTTAGCAATTGGTAAAACTTTTGGGTCATCCAATTTTTTCATTCTTGTAAGAGGAGAATAAGCTTCAAGAATAATTTTATTTTTATTGCAAACATCAAGCAAATCTTTTTGATAATTGTATGGACTGAATTCAACCTGGTTAATAACCGGGATGGTGTTTGCATAAGAAAACAATTCTTCAAGATGATTGATCATATAATTACTAACACCAATAGATTTGCAATACCCTGATTCGTAAATTTTTTCCAATGCTTTCCAGCTATCTTTCCTTTTTCCTTTAACAGGCCAGTGAATTAAATACAAATCAATGTAACCGGTGTTTAATGTTTTCAAACTTTTATCAAAAGCTTTCAATGCAGTATCATATCCGTGATCATCATTCCATAATTTTGTTGTAATAAATAATTCTTCTCTTTTTATATCTGAATTTCTTACAGCTTCGCCGACTTCCTTTTCATTACCATAAATTCTTGCAGTATCAATGTGTCTGTAACCTGATTCTAAAGCCCAAGATACTGCACCAACACATTCGGTTCCTGATTTTGTGAGATAAACACCTAATCCAAATTGCGGAATCTCAACTCCGTTATTCATTTTCATTTTGTAATTGATATCTGTTGTCATATTTCCTCTATTTTTTTTAGCCTGTGTGGAAAGTATAAATATTAGGGTGATGAAATAACTTGTTTATTAAAATAATATAAGTCTATTATTGTACAACAATTTATATTTCTTGGGTAATAATATGAAAAAATTTTTAGTTTTTTCAACCTTAGCAATTATTTTCAATGGATGTTTAAGATCATACTACCCGGTTGCTTATCAAAGTAGTGCCCCAGCCACTGCAATTCAAGTAAAAAACTCTGCACATAACTATTCCAATTATATTAATGCAAATGCTACAATTGGGAAAGGTGAATATGATCAGGAAAAATTTAATTTAATTAAACTGAGTTATGTTGTGGCAAAAACCGGTGATCATTACAATTTTAATTTGGAAGGTTTTGGGCAAGGTGGAACTTACAATGTTGTTGGAGTAGGTGAACTTTATGATGGCAATAAATCATTCTATGGATTGGGTGGTGATGTGAGTGCATTTTTAAATTTTAAAATTAATAATCTTAAGCTAGGAGCTGGAGGAATCATTGGGATAGGCGTAGAGCAAGGCGAATATTATGATTTCAGGAAATCGGCTACAAAAGATGAGGTAATTGATGGACAGGACAATTATGTGGTAGGTATGGCAAATGTTTTTCCTTTTATAAGTTATCAATTTTCAGAATCAACAATTCTTTCAACTCAGCTAAACGTTGGACTGCCGAATGGATTTTCACCAATAATTCAACTGAATAACGAACATTTTACCCTTTGGTTGAATTGGACACCGCAAAAACTAACTACAGATATTGTTACAACTCAAAGAATTACTATAGGGTTGATGATTGGTATAGGCGGATCAGATATAATGTTCTGATCATATAGTGGAAATTCGGAATAAGATATTTTAAAAAATATTTAAGAGTTTTAGTGCCATAATTAAAATTGCAATAATCAAAACAAACTTAATAAGTTTTTCACCTTTCTTGACTGAAAGTTTTGCGCCCCACCATCCGCCAAATACATTTCCTGCGGCTAATGTTAAACCATAGTACCAATTAATATTGTCTGTAATTATAAAAACTAGTAGCGCAGGAATTGTAAAAACAAAAACAACAAAAACCTTGTGCATGTTAACACGAATTAAATCAAGTTTCATCAAGTATTGAAAAGAAGCCATCAACAAAAAACCAACGCCAACCTGAATAAATGCTCCATAAAATCCAACTATTAACATTGAAAGAACAATTTTCCAATCTATTTTAAAATCTATATTTGTTTTATCTGTTTTCTTTTTGGGTAGCAGCATTGTGATGATAATCAATATCATTACCACACCAAGAATTTTTTCAAATAGCTCATTCCCAATTTTCACGGCTATAATTGCTCCCGCAATAGCACCTGGCAAAGTTAGAGCAGAAAGGATTAAACTATTCTTAAATTCATAAAATCTTTCCTGCTTGAAAGATTGAACTGCTGATATATTCTGAAAAAGAATTGCAACTCGATTTGTTCCATTTGCAACGGTGGGGTCTAAACCTAAAAAAATTAAAGCTGGCAAAGTAAGTGAAGAACCACCACCTGCATTTACGTTAATAAATGCAGCAACCGCACCTACTGCAAATAAAATTAGTATTCCAACTAAATCCGGCAAACCATTCCTGTAAATTTCTTTTTAACTATAACAAAAATAAACTATTTTATTTATGAAAAGAATTTGAAGTATTAATTTCTTAAGATAACAAGACTTAAAATTAGGAGACAAACTAATAGTCCTGTTTTTCTTGTCATTCCCGGGTAAACGGGAATCCAAAACTCATTAAATGTAGTAGATTTCCACCCCTGCCTACCGCAAGCAGGTTCGTGGGAATGACAATCCAGAAAATATTTAAGGTGTCTTATGATTATCAAAAAAATTACATTTCTACCTGTTATAATATTCTCATTATTAATAACACACTGCACTCAATCCCAACAAGCTTATGTAAAAGATAATTACGATAAAAAAGAATATATGATTGAAATGCGTGATGGCATTAAACTTTTTACTGCGGTCTATTCTCCTAAAGACAAATCAAGAGAATATCCAATAGTCTTAACTCGTACACCATATTCCTGTTCCCCTTATGGTGAGGATAAGTATGCAGGTTTTTTAGGTGCATCTAAAGAATTTGCTCAAGAGGGCTTTATTTTTGTTCTGCAGGATGTGCGAGGCAGATATATGTCCGAAGGTGAATTTGATAATATGCGTGCTTTCAATCCAAATAAAAAAAGTAAAAAGGATGTAGATGAGAGCAGCGATACATATGATACTATTGAATGGTTGATTAATAATATTGATAACAATAATAAAAAAGTTGGAATGTGGGGCAATTCATATCCGGGTTTTTATACAATTATGGGAACAATTGATGCACATCCAAATTTAGTTTGTGCCTCTCCTCAAGCACCAATTTCAGATTGGTTTGTTGGTGATGATATGCACCACAATGGCGCTTTTTCTGTGCTGATGTCATTTAACTTTTTTAAACAATTTGGAAAACCAAGACCTGAACCAGTTGAAAGTTATCCTCCTGCACCAGTGTATGATTCCCCGGATGCATATAATTTTTTCTTAGACCATACACCTATAAAAAAATTGAATGAAGAGATTTTAAAAAATGAAATTCCGTTTTGGGATACATTGTCAAAACACGGTAATTATGATTATTACTGGAAATCTAGAAGCAACTTACAGTATTTAAAAAATATTAAACCAGCTTTGCTTTTAGTTGGCGGATTTTATGATGCTGAAGATATGTACGGACCTTTACATATTTACAAAGCAATTGAGCAAAACGATAAACCGAATAACACAAGAATTATTATGGGTCCTTGGACACACGGCTCATGGATATTTGCCAAAGGTGATTCTCTTGGTGATTTTTATTTTGGTGGTAACACAGCTGATTATTATAGAAACGAAATTTTACTTCCTTTCTTTAAATATTATTTAAAGAGCGAAGGTGACTTAAAATTAAATGATGCCTACGTTTTTGATACTGGAAAAAATAAGTGGAGCAATTATCTTACCTGGCCGCCATCAAATTCTAACCAAATGAATTATTATTTTCAACCAAATGAAAAATTAAATCTACAGACACCAATGAGTGACGACTCATTTTCACAATATCTAAGTGACCCATTTAATCCAGTGCCGTACACGGCAACATTCCAGGATTCAAAAAACTTTTATAATCGCGTTCATTTAATTGAGGATCAAAGATATGTTTCAACCCGTCCTGATGTATTAACATTCGAATCTGAAGTACTAAATAGTGATATTACAATTGCAGGACCAATTATAGCTGACTTATTTGTATCAACCACTGGCACTGATGCAGATTTAGTTGTTAAAGTAATTGATGTTTATCCTGATGGCGAAATTGATCCTGATCCAAATCCTAATAAAGTTGAAATGGGCGGATATGAAAGACTAGTTAGAACCGAAATATTTAGAGGGAAGTTCAGAAGTAGTTACGAAAATCCAGAACCATTTAAACCAAATAAAGTTACTGAAGTTAAGATAAATTTGAATGATGCTTTTCATACATTTAAAGTCGCACATAAAATTATGATTCAGGTTTCTTCATCATATTTTCCATTCTTTGATGTAAACCCGAATACCTTTTGTGATATTTACCATGCGGATGCGGACAAATTTGTAAAAGCAAATATTAAAATTTATCATTCAAAAGATTATCCTTCTTCAGTTAAGTTTTTAATTTTGAAATAATAAAAGGAGTTATAAAAAATGAATCAGTTACGCAATCTTATTGTTTTAATAGTTCTGCTAATTTCAACTTCACTCTTTCCTCAATCAGTTTTTGGTGATGAACCGTTGGCTCATACTTTTTCAATTGTTGCACGTGATGCTGAAACCGGTGAAATGGGTGTTGCTGTTCAATCACATTGGTTTTCGGTTGGATCAATCGTTGCGTGGGGTGAAGCTGGAGTTGGTGTTGTTGCTACTCAATCGTTTGTAAATCCATCATTTGGTCAACGTGGATTGGAACTTCTTAAAAAAGGAATGACAGCGCAAGAAGTTGTTGATCTTTTAATCTCAACTGATGAGGGAAGAGATGTGAGACAGCTTGCAATTGTTGATTCAAAGGGAAATTCAGCAGGTTACACTGGCTCAAAATGTATTTCAGAAGCAGGAAATATAGCTGGAGATAATTATTCTGTACAAGCAAATATGATGCTGAACAGTACAGTTTGGGGTGCAATGTCAAAAGCATTTGAAAATTCAAAAGGACCACTTGCCGAAAGATTAATTTCTGCGTTAGAGGCTGCCCAAAATGAAGGTGGAGATATTCGTGGTAAACAATCAGCCTGCTTGCTTGTTGTCAAAGGAAAAGCAACTGGAAATCTTTGGGAGGACAGATTAATTGATTTACGAGTTGAAGATAATCCAAACCCAATTAGTGAACTTAAAAGACTATTAAATGTTCATCGCGCTTATGATCATATGAATGCAGGTGATCTTGCTGTAGAAAAGAATGATATGAATCTTGCGATGGATGAATATAATGCTGCTATGAAAATGTTTCCGGAAAATCTTGAAATGAAATATTGGACTGCAGTTAGTTTAGCTAACACAGGTGAAGTTGAAAAATCACTTCCAATGTTTAAAGAAATATTTGCCCTTGATGCAAACTGGATGGAACTTACTAAAAGATTAGTACCTGTTGGATTACTAACAGTTGAAAAAGCGATTTTGAGCAAAATATTAGAGCAGTAAATACTGATTAGTTATATTATCATCAATATTTGCCGTTTGTCAATAAAATCTATTTTAGAACGAAGTACTGCTTATTTTGTACAATCATTAATCCATTATTAGAGGCACATTATGTACAAATTTCACAAACTTGTTGTAATATTTATTGCGCTTTTTTCATTTCTTGTTCCAATATCTGCACAACAAAATTTAACTCTTCCACAGGCAAGTCAGCAAGCAATTGTATCTCAACGAGTCGGGCTTACTGATATTACCGTAAATTATCATCGTCCTGCAGTTAATGGTAGAGAAGTTTGGGGCGGACTTGTTCCTTTTGATCAAGTATGGCGTGCTGGTGCAAATGAAAACACTACGATTTCATTTTCAACAGAGGTTACGGTTGAAAATAATAAAATACCTGCCGGAATTTATGGACTGCACATAATCCCAACAAAAAATTCCTGGACAATAATATTTAATAAAGATAATGCAGCTTGGGGCAGCTTCTTTTACAACCAGGCAAATGATGTTGTAAGGTTTACAGTTAATCCAGTTCACAATGATTTTCAGGAATGGCTTTCTTATTCTTTTGATCAGCTTAGTGCAAACTCAACTACTTTAAATCTAAAATGGGAAAAACTTTTGATCCCAATTAGTATTGAAATTGATATTAATAAAACTGTTATCGCAAACATGGAAAAGGAGCTTACAAGCCTTCCCGGATTTTTCTGGCAGGGATGGAATCAGATTGCAACATATAATCTTACGAACAACTTTGATTTGGAGAAAGGTTTACAGCGAGTTGATAAATCAATTGGCATTAATAAAAATCTTACAAACTTGATGACTAAATCTCTAATCCTTGAGAGTTTGGGAAAATCGCAAGAAGCTGAAAAAATAAAGAAAGAAGCTTTTGCGTTACCCGGTATAGACGAAGCACAAATAAATGCACTTGGATATCAGCTATTGGGCATTGGGAAAACAGAAGATGCACTTAAAGTATTTGAAAAAAATACCGTCGATCATCCTGATTCATGGAATTCATGGGATAGTTTTGCTGAAGGTTTATTAAATATGGGTGACAAAGAAAAAGCTAAAAAGTTATATGAAAAAGCACTCAGTATGGCTCCTGATAATCAAAAAGATAGAATTAAAGGGATAATCTCGAATATCAAATAGCCAATAAAAGATAGTCTGTCAAGCTGAACTTGTTTCAACTTATTTAAATCATTATGGTTTAAAAAGAAGATCCCGAAACAAGTTCAGAATGACGTTCTGCGACAACCTCTCTTTTTCGTTAATCAAATGATTTTCTTAATACAATTTTTAATTTTATTTTTACGCATCATTGAACTACTAAAATTATTACTTGCAAAACACAAAAGAATTATTTCGCAAACTTATAATTCCTTTAACATTTCCCTTATTGTTATGGGTTATTTATTTGGTTACTTATTTATTAGATATTCCTGCATACAAACTCGGAATACTTCCAAGAAATATTAGTGGCCTTGTAGGAATATTCACTTCACCATTGATTCACGGCGGTTTTTCACATCTGATTTCTAATTCGGCACCATTAATTTTTATGGGACTCGGAATATTTTATTTCTATCCCAAAGTAGCTTACAAAGTTTTTACTATTATTTATTTGGGGACAGGAATATTAGTTTGGATTTTTGCACGCGAAGTATATCACATAGGTGCAAGTGGAATTATTTATGGATTTGTTTCGTTCTTATTTTTCAGCGGTATTTTTAGAAAAGATAATCGCTCTATTGCTTTAGCTCTTGTTGTTATTTTTTTGTACGGTGGATTGATCTGGGGTGTTCTTCCAGTTGAGAAAGGTGTTTCATGGGAATCACATCTATCCGGTGCAATTGTTGGAATAATAGCATCATTTATTTTTAGAAAAGTTGATCCTCCTAAGAAGTATGATTGGGAAGAGGAAGAATCTGGAATTCCTGCAAATAAGTTAGAAGTATCTTATGATGCTGATAAAAATGATTTTTAAAGGCAAAAAATCATTGTGATTAAGTCTTCGAACGAAGCAACCTGAATATTGGAATTATCACAATATCAAAGATTGCTTCACCCACTAAAGTGGTATTCGCAATGAAAATTGGTAAAGCAAACAAAAACCCCTAAAGCTTGTGGCTATTTAATATCAAAAAAAGATCTTAATAGGAAATAAAATGAAAAAAACTACAACTGAAACTCGTGCCTATCGTACAGAGATGAACGATAAAATATTAAATTCTGGTTTTAGAGATTTTAATAAATTCTTTGCACTCGATAATAAAGCATACATTGATGGAGCGCTCAGCGCAAAGACAAAAGAGTTATTAGGACTTTCTTCATCAATGGTTTTACGTTGTAACGATTGTATTTTTTATCATATCGATCGCGCAATACAAGAAGGCGCAACTCGCGAAGAGCTGATGGAAACATTTAATGTTGCATTGATTGTGGGCGGCTCAATTGTTATCCCGCATTTAAGATATGCTTTTGAAATAATGGACAATATTTTTGATGAAAAAGGGAAAGCTGAATAATGATTATTGTACCTAAAAATATTGTTACTTTAGATGGTAAAGATAGAATTCTAAAAAATCATTTTGTAGAAATTAAAAATGGAAGAATTGTTCGTATTGCAAAAAATAATGAGCAGCTTTTCAAAAAAAATATAAAATTAGTCCATCGATTTGAGAATTTAACTTTGATTCCCGGATTTGTGCAGACACACATTCATCTTTGTCAAACTTTATTTCGTGGATTAGCAGATGATCTTGAATTATTAGATTGGCTGCAATTAAAAATATTTCCTTTTGAAAATGCGCATAATAAGAATTCGCTTTTAGCTTCAACCAGATTAGGAATTAATGAGTTGTTATTGGGTGGAACTACAACTTTGCTTGATATGGGAACTCTGCGTCATCAAGAAGTGATCTTTGATGAGTTGCAAAACTCGGGTATGCGGGCAATTGCGGGCAAATGTTTGATTGATGAGAACGATTTATTTCCACAATTTAAATCATCAACAAAATCCGAACTTGAAGAGATTTATCAATTAGCAAAAACATATCATAACACTTCAAACGGAAAAGTAAAATACGGATTTGCACCTAGATTTGTTTTGTCGTGCACAGAAAAACTTCTTAAAGATTCCTTTGACATGAAAAAAGATTTTGAGGGAAGTTTATATCACACCCACTCATCTGAGAATAAAAATGAAATTGCTGAAGTTAAACGAAGACACAAAAAAGAAAATATTGAGTACTTTAATTCAATTGGAGTAATTGATGATCACTCGGTAATTGCTCACTGCATCCATGTTAATGATAAAGAAACTGAGCTGCTGAAAAAAAATAATGTTAGAGTGTCTCATTGCCCTTCTTCAAACTTAAAGCTTGGTTCAGGAATTGCAAATATTCCAAAGTATCTAAAAAAAGGAATCTCAGTTTCACTCGGTGCAGACGGAGCACCATGCAATAACAATCTTGGCATTTTTAATGAAATGAGATTGGCAGCATTGATTCAGAAGCCGATTCACGGTTCAACTGTTATGGATGCAAAAACTGTTTTTAAACTTGCAACTATCGAAGGGGCAAGAGCATTACATCTTCAAAATGAAATAGGAAGCCTTGAAGTTGGAAAGAAAGCCGATTTAGTTTTACTGGATTTAAATTCAAACACACATTCAATGTCTGAAAGTAATGAAGTAATTTATTCTGATCTAGTTTATTCATCTTCCAACGATTCAGTTCATTCAGTGATGGTTGAAGGTGAATGGAAAGTGTTGAATAAAAAATCTCTTGTATATGATAAGACAGAATTAAGTCAAAAATCTAAAGAAGAATTAAAAAAACTACTAAAGAGAGCGAATAAATAATGAAGCAAATTCTTCTCGCCACTACAAATAAAGGCAAGCTTAGAGACGTAAAAGAAATATTAAAAGATATTGATGTAGAAATTTTATCCTTTCTGAACTTTAAAGAATACCCTAATGTTGAAGAAACAGGAGCAACGTTTTTAGATAATGCTGAACTAAAAGTAAAAGCTGCCTTTGAAAAATATGGTATTCCAAGTATTGGTGATGATTCCGGTTTAGAGACTTTTCAATTAAACGGTGAGCCAGGAATTTATTCTGCAAGATACGCGGGTGAAGATGCGGACGATGAGAAAAATAATCAAAAACTTATTGCAAAACTATTTGCATATCCAGAGCCGCATGCTGGAAGATTTGTTTGTGCTGCAGTTTATTACGATGGAAAAGAATCTAAGTCAGCAGTTGGAGAAATAAGAGGAAACATTATAAAAAATCCAAGAGGTAAGAATGGATTTGGTTATGACCCTTTATTTATTCCAACCGGATACGATAATACAATGGCAGAACTTTCTCACGTGGAGAAAAATAAAATTAGTCACCGTTTGAACGCATTTAAACAATTAAAAAAGTTTTTGGAATAAATGAAAAAGAATTTATTATTTCTATTATTTGCAATAATATTATTATTAACAGCTTGCAAAGAATCTACAACCGAGCCTGGGATTGTAAGTATAAATGATCAGTACTATAAAATACAAAATGGTGCTTCATTAGTTTATGATCTTGAAATTAAAGATAGTACCGGGTTTACAGTTAATGGAAATCGCATTACAAATTTTAATGATAGTACAATTCTTGAAGGTACAACTTATTACATCCAAAGAGATTCTTTTCAAACATTTCTTCCGTTTGATACACTAACAAACTTTTCTACTTTATTTGTTCGTAAAAGTAACACTGGCGTTTTTTCTTATACGGATACAACAGGATTTACAGGGTTTATTCCCGATACCTTAAGACAATATTTAAGTGTTGATAAAGAATCAAGAATATTGTTTTATCCATTAACGATAAATCAAACATTTCCTGTTTATACTTTAACATTAAGCGTTTTAATTGTTGGGATTAATGTTATTGATATCGATGCGATTGTTGAATCGCAGGAGACAATAAACACAACCGTAAACAATTTGCCTGCACAGTTTAATACATTTAAAATTAAATATTCATTTGTAGTAAGAACAAGTTCTACAGGTCCTGAATCTGTTTACGTTGCTTATGGCTGGGTGGTTAAAGATTTAGGTTTTGTAAAATGGGATGGCGATGCTGAAGTGTTTAATTTTCTTTTAAATGAAAATATTTTTCCGCCCGAAACAAATGTGAAGATGGATTTAAATCAGTATAACATTCCATAATTACTTTGTTGCGATTACAACCTGTACAGTTTTAAAAGTAAAATTATATTTCTTGATTTCCCTAAACCCTGAATTTTTGAGAAGGGAAATCAAGTTTATTTTTTTATCAAATTCTTCAACAGAATCCGGAAGGTAAGTATAAGCTGCTTTATCACCGGAAATAATTCCACCTAAACAAGGTAAAATAATTTTAAAATAAAATCTGTAAATGCTTTTTACAATTTTGTTTGATGGCATTCTGAACTCTACTACAGTGGCTTTGCCATTTGGTTTTAATATTCTGTAGAAAGAATTAAATCCTTCCTGAATATCATAAAAATTTCTAACCCCGAATGCTACAGTAATGTTTGTAACGGATTCATCTTTAAATGGAATTTTTTCAGCAACCATTTGTACAAGCTTTCCATCAATCCATTCAGATTTTTTATCAAACAAGCTCAGCATATTATAAGAAAAATCTGCACCGTAAATATATTGAACACCCATTTTCTTCGCTTGAATTGCAACATCACCAGTACCACAAGCAACATCTAACAAAACTGAATTTGAATCTAAACCTGTAAGTTTTAAAGCTTTTTTTCTCCAGTAAAAATCCAAACCAAAGCTTAAAAAATGATTAAGAAAATCATATTTACCAGCAATGTTGTCAAACATTTTTTTTACTTGTGTTTTCTTCTCATTCATATCTACTAATGCTTTTCATATTCAAATATTTCTTTGCCAATTTTTTTGCGCCACCAGTTAAAAAAGATTTTTCCACTCCACATTGAAAAAATTGCAAACACTAATCCACCTACTAAATCAATAACATAATGATACCACAAATAAACAGTTGAAAAGATTAGTAAAGTTCCAATTGGTATAAAAAAATATCTACTTCTGCTTCTCAGTCTTACTGATAGATACATCACAATTAATGTTATCATTGTGTGCCCGCTCGGAAAAACATCTCGCTGAACAACCTCTGCAGGATTCAATGTTCCAAACGGAATTCCTTCACCGGTGTTTGTCATTTCTCGTAAATAATTTGTCAAATAAAGGCCAGGAAGAGATTGATTAATTGTGCTAAAATCGTGCAAGGTAAATCTTGGACCAATTCCCGGTAAAGAAAAATATCCTAAATAGGAAAGAAAAAATCCATAGATAACAGAGAACAATGCAAAGTCTAAAGCAATGTATCTATCTTTATTTAAAAGCGATAATCCCAGAATAATAGGGAGCAGATAAAACATCCCATATATTATTTGCAAAATTTCTGTAATTACCGGATGTGAGAATTGATGTAAAAACTGCGTAGGATTTGTACCAAACATCCATTTATCAAGCACTATAAACCAACTGTCATAATCATAAAGTCGAATTGGTTTTACCATAAAATATAATTGTCTGAAAGTAAGCAAAATTATTGGTGCGATATACCAGTAATGAATAATGCGCCAAACTTTTTGATCTGAGATTGCTTCAAGATATGAAATTACAAAAGCGATTGTTATCACAACAAGATTTATTAAAATCCAATTTAATGAATTATCAATTCTGTTGTAAAAAAGTATGTGAAGAGTAATTAAAAAAAAAGAAAAGCCGATAACAACTATATCAAATGCTTTTAATTTTATTATTAACGATTTTATTTTAGACATTAAATAGTATTAAATGAAACAATCGGTTTTATTTATTGATAATAAACTCAGTGAGTTTAATAAAGTCATCAATTGTAAGTTGTTCTGCGCGTAACGAAAGATCGATACCACACTCGCTAAAATCTACACCGGCAAATATACCATTGCTCAACGAATTTTTTAGTGTTTTTCTGCGATTTCCGAAAGAAGATTTTACAATTGATTTGAACATTGAATTAAATTCAGAATTATTTCGAATATTATTAAAATGTATGTGAACAACAGCAGAATGAACGTTTGGTTTTGGGTAGAAAACATTTGGTGATACTTTAAATGCCAATTTTGTCTTTCCAAAAAATTCCAATAGAACGGAAAGAATTCCATAATCCTTTGAACCAATTTTTGTTGTCATTCTTTTTGCAACTTCATATTGAACCATAAAAACGGCGTCTTCAATAATTGTGTTATTCTCAAATAGTTTAAATAAAATCGGTGATGTGATATTATATGGAATATTTCCAACCACTCTAATTTTATTCTTGGAAGAAGAAATAAAATTATTCAAATCTAATTGTAAAAAATCTTGTTGGATAAGATTAAGATTTGTAAAACGATTTTGTAAATCTTCAATTACTCTTTTATCAATTTCAATTGCAGTAAAATTCGCTTTACTCTCCGCCAAATATTGAGTTAGAGCTCCTTGTCCGGGACCAATTTCGATAATCAAATCATTTTCTTTCGGGTCAATTTCAGAAACTATCTTTTTAATTATATTCTGATCTTGCAGAAAATTCTGGCCGAATCTTTTTAGTGGTAAAACTTTATTCATAATTGTTATAAAAATCTTTGTCAAGATAGCAAATTTCAGATGTAAAAATTCGATTTGATTTGTATAAGAAAAAAATATCTTATACTTTTCTTAAGTAAACTTTCCAAATAAAAATCCAAGGAGATAACAAATGCAAGAGAAATTTATTGTTAGTGTGGATATGGGCGGAACTAAAATTCTTGCATCTGTTTTAAATTCTAAAAAGGGAATTATTGCTCGACAAAAAAGACCAACCAATTTTAGTAGTGGAACCAAAATTTATGTTAAAGATATTGCTGAACTTGTAAAAAAGGTTGTTACAATTTCTAAATTGAGCAAACAGAATATTGTTGCCGTTTGTCTTGGCGTGCCGGGTTCAGTTAATCCAAAAACAGGAGTTATCGGAATTGCCCCAAATCTTGGTATTAAAAATTATAAGATGAAAGCTGAACTTGAAAAACTTATTCCATACAAAGTACTTCTAGAAAATGATGTTAACCTGGGAGCACTTGGCATAAAAAATATCGGAGTAGGTAAAGATGCAACAAATATGCTGGCTGTTTTTGTGGGAACTGGAATTGGAGGCGGTGTTGTAATTAATAAAAAAATCTATAGAGGTTTTAATTTTGTAGCTGGTGAAATAGGGCATATGCTTGTTGAGAAAGATGGTCCAAAATGTGGATGTGGAAAAAAGGGATGCTTTGAAGCTCTTGCGAGCAGAACCGCCATTGTAAGTAACATTATATATGATGTAAAAAAATTGAAAAAGAAAAGTGTACTTGCAGATCTTATTAATTCTAATCAAAGAATTAAAAGCGGGGCCTTAAAAAATGCCATTGATAAAAAAGATAAAGTGGTTATCAGTAGAATTACTGAAGCATGTGCTGTAATTGGATCGGTTCTTGCAAGCGTTTGTAACTTAATGAACTTTGATAAAATTGTTCTTGGCGGCGGTGTTATAGAAGCGCTCGGCGATTTTATGCTTCCAATTATTAAACAAAATTTTCAGGACCATGTTTTTGATGCTGCTGCAAAAGGCGTTAAAATTGTTGCCTCAAAGCTTGGGGATGATGCAGCAATTTATGGCGGCTTGGCTTTAACTGAAGAGTTTTTGAATATAAAGGTTTAGTAAAGTGTATCTGTGCTTAGTACGGACTACTTGTTTATACAAATTGTGATTTAATATCTATTAGTTGTTCGTTAAGTGCTTCCCACTTTTTAAGTGTACTCTCAAGATCCATCTTAGCTTTGTTAAATTTATTAGTCGCTTCTTTTGCAAGAACGCCATCGTTATAAATATTTGGATCAGCTAATTTTTCTTCCAATTCTCTAATTTCTTTTTCATAAGAAGTTATCTTCTCTTCATGGCGTAAAATCTCTTTGGATAAATCTTTTGTGGCTTTATGTTTCTGTTGTCTTAGTTCGGCTTCAATTCTTTTTTGTTCTTTACGATTGATATTATCATTCTTTTCCTTTTTTATAGTTGTCGTTACATCTCTTTCAAGTGATGATAAATCTCTTTTTGAAAGGAAGTAATCAATACCACCTAAATATGTTTTTAGATTTCCCTTCCTGATATCAATCACTTTTGTAGCGAGTGGTCTTAAGAAATCTACATCGTGCGAAACAAGAATAAGCGTTCCTTTAAAATCCATTAGTGCTTTTTGCAAAATGAGTTTTGATGCGTAATCCAAGTGGTTTGTTGGCTCATCAAGTATTATTAAATTGGCTTTTGTTAGCAAGATTTTACACAGTGCAATTCTACTTTTTTCTCCGCCTGAAAGCACTCCAACTTTTTTAAATACATCATCACCAGAAAACAGAAACGAACCAAGTAAAGAACGAAGTTGCCCAACTGTTTTATCTTCAGCAATACCATCAACGGTTTCAATAATGTCTAAAGATGGATTAAGATTATCAGCAACATCCTGTGCATAGTAAGAAACAATTGTATTATGTCCTAAAATTCTTTCTCCGGAATTATAATCTATAACGCCTGCAATAATTTTTGCAAGTGTTGATTTTCCTGCTCCGTTTGGTCCAACAAAAGCGATCTTTTCACCCTTTTCAATCTCAAAATCAATTCCACTAAAAACTTTTTTATCCCCATAGGCCTTTTTAATTGAAATAAGTTTTATTGGTGTTCTTCCGCTTTGTGGTGGTTCAGGAAATCTGATGTTGATTTCACTCTTATCTTCAGGCAGTTCAATCAGTTCAACCTTATCAAGCTGCTTTATTCGGCTCTGTACCTGCCGCGATTTAGTCGCTTTGTATCGAAACCGCTCAATAAACTTTTGTGTTTCTTTTAACTTTTTTTGCTGCTGTTCAAATTGATGCACAGTTAATTCGTCTCTTTCAATTTTATACTGTATGTAAGAATCATAGTCGCCTTTAAAAGTATAAAACTTCCCAAGAAAAATCTCCAATGTTCGATTCGTGACCTGATTTATAAAATCTTTATCGTGTGATACAATTAACAATCCGCCTTTGTAAGCCTTGAGAAAATCTATCAGCCATTCAAGGGAATCAATATCAAGATGGTTTGTGGGTTCATCTAAAAGTAAAATATCATTTTGTGAGATAAGAATTTTAGCAAGCGCTATACGCATCTGCCATCCGCCAGAAAACTGATCTGTTAATCGAGTAAAATCTTCTTCTTCAAACCCAAGTCCAATTAAAATTTTTTCAACTTTAGATTCCGCTGAATATGAATCCAATCCATCCAGCTTATGATGAACTTCGCCAAGCTGATGAGCAAGATCCATTTGTTCATCTTCAGTGAGATTTGAATTTGAGAGCGCTTCCGATATAGACTTTTCTTTATTTTGAAGTTCAATAATATCTGTTAGCGCTGAAGATGCTTCTTCTAAGAGAGTTTTACCGATGTGAGTTACGTGATCTTGAGGAAGATATCCGATTGCGATACGTTTTTGTTTTAGCACATTTCCTGATTCCGGCTGAAGTGAGCCAGAAATGATTTTTAGGATGGAAGATTTGCCAGTTCCATTTGCACCGACCAATGATATTTTATCACCAGAAGAAATTTTATAATTAATATCTTTAAAAAGATATTTACCACCGAATTGTAAAGAAACATTTACTAGATCTATCATAAATAACTATTCTCTCAGCACGGCGATTTTACCGGTTTCAACGCTATTACCTTCTTGATCAAATGCGATAATTATGTAAATACCGCTGCTAACTAAATTACCATCTTCATCTCGTCCATTCCAAAATGCAGTGCGTCCGCCAGGCGAAGAAAACTCACGAACTAATTTTCCAGAAACCGTAACTATTTTAATATCGCTATTTCTTATCAATCCATCAATTGTAACTAAATTACTTCCATCTTTAATAACAATTGGGTTTGGATAAATATTCAGTCCATTAAAACTTTCAACAGGTAGTATGGATGGAGTATCAAATGATGTTAATCCACTCGCAGTTCCCACATAAACTCTACCAGTCGATTCATCAATAGCAAGACTCTCAATTTGATCCGAAAGTAAAGCACTGTTATTTGTATTAATTGTAGTAATTAATTGTGTGCCATCAGTGCTTAACAAAAACAAACCTTGATTTGAACCAATCCATTTTTGATTTAATGGATCAACAGCAAGTGCGTTAACAGTTTGTGACCTGATAGAAAAAGATGTTGTAATATTAAACTGTGGGTTTGAAGATGAAACCACAGAACTTAGATTAGAAATGATATTTACTCCTACACTTGTTCCAACCCAAAGATCACCTCTGCGATCAATATCTAAACTAAAGATTGCATTGCTTGATAATTTTGGCGTTGCTATAAATCCGTAAACATCATCGTTAGGATCATCGTAGGTTCCCTTTTCATTGTAGTAGAAAAGTCCATTACTTCCATCCCCGGACATTGAGTACCATTTGGTTCCGTATTGATCTATAACCAAATTATGAACTTCACTAAATCCAACATGCTGTTCTAATGGATTTCTGAAGGAATACCATAGGCTATCCGGGGTTAATAGATACAACGATTTTTTGTCTGCTGCATCTAAGTTTATTATCCACAAGTTATTTTTTGAATCTACTGCGAAACCTGTAATTACAACGAAATTCAAATCATCTGTTATGCCAACCATTGGAGTATTGCCTGAATGATACCTGGTAATATTTTCGTTTTTTATTTTTACAAATCCTTTTCCCCAATTACCCGCATAAATAGAATTATCAGGTGCAGCAAAAATTGAATAGTATGCGTTTGTAAATAAATCTGGATAATTCTGAGTGTTATAATTCTCCCATGTTGATTTATCAAATTTATAAATGCCTACACCTGTAACATCTTTTCCGCTTGCAGACCATAAATTTCCATCACTATCAACAGTCATATTAGGGAATTGATTTGCCGCAGGGCCATTTGGAAATTTGAAACTATTATTCACAAAGATTCCAGAATTTGTCGCAACTGTTAAGCCAGTGTTTTGATCATAACCTAATTTAGTAACCACTGAACCAGTTGACCACAATTCCAATAGAGATGTCCCATCGTAACTAAAAACCTTATCAGTACCAGAAGTATCGAGGATGTAAAGTGTATTGCCAATTGATAAAAGATCAATAATTTTGTTGCCGGCTAAACTTAAATAGGGTTGCCATGCATTTCCATCAAAGGAAAATAACCCCGTGTTTGTGCCAGCAAGTAGAGTGTTGTTATAAAATCTGATTACATTTGTTGGGCCAGCAGGAAGGCCATTTGTTTGATTATAAACGTTCCATGATTCCGGTGCAGATAGATTTGTTGCCCCAACTTTCTGTATTACAACACCAGCCTCTGTAGAAGCATAGATTAAATTAGAGTATAAGACATTATTAACTTTAATGTTAGATGTGAATGTTCCGAACTTAAAGTAGGTATCGTAAAAGATATAATTTTTAGAATCAATTAAAGTAATTCCAAAATCGGTTGCAACATATATTGAATCACCAGAAATGGAAATGTTATTTATTTTCTTTGTTGTTTTGTCTGAATTAAAGATATCAAGAATTGAATGAAATGAATTTGTCTGAGGGTCGAACACATCTATGAGACCATTTGCACTTCCAAACCAAACTTTATTGTAGGTATCAATGGCAATTGCCGTAGGTTCTGTCCCATTTAATCCAGCAGACTTGCTATAAGTTTTGAAGGTGTTATCAGAACTATTAAAAAAATATGCACCACCTTTAGCTGCAGCCCAAATACCATTTGATGTTGCGGCGATATCATTAGCTGATTTCAAATCAACATAATTTTGCCAGTTGGATTGTTGCTGTGGAAATAATGTGATTGAAAAAAATAATACAATACTGAGAGATATGATATTTTTCATTTGAAATCCTAAATAATTAATAGCTGTAAATATTATATCGATATCTTCTCAATTGTTGGGATAAAAATAGAATAAATTATTTATAATAAAAGTAGCAAAATTAGCCTATATCAATTTAAACAAATCTGCCATCTCGAGTGCAGTTAGAGCTGAATCCCATCCTTTATTACCTGCTTTTGTTCCTGATCTTTCTATAGCTTGTTCAATTGTGTCTGTGGTTAATACGCCAAAAATTACCGGTAAAGAGTATTTTAAAGACACTTGTGAAATTCCATTGCTGGCGGCTGAGGCTACAAAATCAAAATGTGGAGTAGCGCCTTTGATAATTACACCCAAACAGATTATTGCATCATATTTTTTTTTGGAAGCTAATCTATCAGCAGCTGCAGGTATTTCAAACGCTCCGGGTACTTTTATAATATCAATACCGTTTTCATTTACACCATGTTTTATTAAACAATCGCTTGCTGATTTGAGTAAACTCTCACCGATAAATTCATTAAACCGACTAAAGATAATTGCAAACTTTTTTCCATTACCTATTAGTTTTCCTTCAATCACTTTTGTCATTATGCTGTATTCCTTAATATTTGCTTTCTCATTGCTTCTATTTTAGAAAATGAAACTGAGTATTTGCCCAGATTAGTATAATCATTTCGTTCACCACCATGAAAATCGGATCCGCCGCTCTCAAGTAAAAAGTATTCATTCACAATTCCTCGGTAATGTTTTACTTGATGTGGTAAGTGAGAAGGATGAACTACTTCAATTCCATCTAATCCGGCTTCAATTAATTCAACCATTATTACATCAGGCAAGTGTCCCGGATGAGCAATAAAAGATAAACCGCCTGCATCGTTGATGATCTTAAAAGCGCTTCTTGGGGAAACGTGTACTTTTCGTTCATAAGCAGGGCATCCATTTCCAATATACTTACTGAAAGCCTCAAAATAATTTGAAACCAATCCTCTCTTTACTAAAACTTTAGCGATGTGAGGTCTTCCGACGGCTGAATTACGTGCAAGTTCCATCACTTCATCTAATTCAATAATTAGTCCCAATTCTTTAAGTTTTTCGATTATTGTGATAGCCCTCTTAATTCTTTCCGCTCTAAAAAATTTCAGATATTGTTCCAACTCTTTATTTAAAGGATTAAAGAAATAGGCAAGTAAATGAACTTCACGATCTCTAATATCAGAGCTTATTTCTAAACCAGGAATGACCTCAACACCATATTTTTTGCCAGCCTCAACAGCTTCAACAATTCCATCAACAGTATCGTGATCAGTAATTGAGATAATTTCAATTCCGGATTCTTTAGCTTTTATGATTAGTTCTTCAGGGGAATGCTGTCCATCCGAAAAATAAGTGTGTGTATGTAGATCAATTTTCCCATCCATAAATCAATTAAACATTTCTTTAAATTTTTCATAATCAGTTATTCTAAGTTTAGATCCATCTAACTCGACTAAACCTTTTTTTGCAAATGAATGCAAAGTACGAGAAATAGTTTCTCTGGAAGTTCCAGCCATATTAGCTAATTCCTGCTGGAAAGGTAAATGATCAATTTCAACAATTCCCTGGCGGATTTTTCCAACATCATCAGCAAGCTGAAGCAGTACAGTTGCTACTTTTCCTTCAGCATCTTTTAAGGATAGTGCTTTAATCTTCATTGTTGCACTTCTTAATCTTTTAGTTAGTTCTGTTAACAACGCAACAGAGACATCAGGAAATTTAGAGAGTAGATCTAAAAACTCAGTTCTTTGAATTATAAATAGTTTTGAGTCTTCAACAGCCGTTACCGTTGCAGATCTTGCCATACCATCAAGAAGTGACATCTCACCAAAGAAATCCGATTCAATTAAAATTGCAAGGATAACTTCTTTTTCATCGTTGCTTGATCGTGAAATTTTAACTTTTCCTTCAGTAATAACAAATAAAGCAGACCCTGTATCTTCCTCAGAAAGTATTACCGTGTTCTTTTTGTAGGATTGAACCACTCCTGATTTTGCAATTTTTTGTAATGTTTCGGAATCCAGATCAGAAAAAATGGGCACGTTCGCAAGGAACTCTGTATTGTTTAACAAAATATTACCTCTCTTTTAAAATAAAATCATCAAAAAATACCCTCATAGTGTCTCAAAGTCAACTTTGTTCATATTATAACTTTAAACTTTAATTAACAAATTAACCGTAAACCCTTGTTTGATGTTTATTATGAGGGTTTTTAATTGTTTTTTATAACTCAAGTATCTATTTTAAGCGTCTTAATTTTTCAAAGTTAATTAATACGGAGATATACATATTATGGCTATGATGGCCAAAATGAGGAGTTTAGCTCCTGCTTTTATCCTAACAGTTGGCGGTTTATTCGTACTGTTTATGGTAATTTCTGATTCTAATGTTTTAGAAGCACTCGGCGGCGGTAGAACTAATAATATCGGTGTCGTTAATGGTGAAAATATCACTTACCAAGAATTTCAAACTGCTTTAGATCAGCAAATCGAAAATCAAAAAAGACAAACTGGTAAAGATCTTGAAGAAGCTCAAATTGATCAGATTAGAGAGCAAGTTTGGGACGCGGTTGTTACTCAAAAATTATTTGCTCAGTTAATTAAAAAGTACGGAATAACAGTTCCTGATCAGGAAATTAAGGATATAATTTTAGGTAATAATCCACCAGATTTTCTGAAACAGAATTTTATTGATTCACTTGGCAATTTTAACAAGCAACTTTATGATCAAGCAATCTTTGATCCGCAAAATAAAGCTGCATTAGTGCAGGCAGAAGAGTTGGTAAGGCAATCAAGATTAACCCAAAAACTTCAGAGTATGATCTTAGCTTCTGTTACTGTGGGTGAAGATGAAGTTAAAAGGAAATTTAACGAACAGAATATGAAAATAGAGGCTGATTATACTTTAGTTGATATCAACCTTGTTAAAGATGCCGATGTTAAAGTAACTGATGAAGATTTAAAAGCTTATTATGATAAAAACATAAACAACTATAAAGTTCCTCCGCAGAGAAAACTAAAATTTGTAATGTTTTCAAATGTTGCTTCTGCAGAAGATTCACAAATGGTTTTTAATAATTTAGTTAATGTTAAAAAAACTTTGGCTAGTGATACATTGGGTTTTACACAACTTGTTGGCATCTATTCCGAATTCCCATATTCAAAAGACACTGTTTCTGTTTCTACCTTAACCGGAGAAGTTGTTAGTGCATTTAAAAATGCCTCTGTTGGTGATGTGGTTGGACCTTTTGCAACGCCACAAGGATATTCACTTTTTAGATATAATGGATCAGTGCCGACTGGTGAAGTATATGTTAAAGCTTCACATATTTTAATCAATCAATTTGGAAGTGAAGAAAAGAATTTAGAAGAAGCAAATAAACTTTATAACCAATTGGTTGCCGGTGCAAATTTTTCCGCTCTTGCAAAAGAGTTTTCTAAAGATCCCGGAAGTGCAGTAAAAGGAGGAGATTTAGGATATTTTGGTAAAGGAATGATGGTTAAAGAGTTTGAAGACGCATCGTTTAGTGGAAAAGTTGGAGAAGTTCAGAAACCTGTAAAAACTAATTATGGTTATCACATAATAAAGGTAACTGATAGATCAGACAGAAAATATATTGTTGAAAAAATTATAAATCAGGTTAAGCAATCCGCATCAAGCAGGGATAGAAATTTTACTGCGGCTGGTGATTTTGCTTTTCTTGCAAAGAAAAATGATTTTGAGTCTGAAGCAAAATTGGGAAACTATAATGTTCAAGAAACCCCATTGTTCCCTGAACAATCTGGTTCTGTTCCTTCAATTGGTGCAAATAAAAGATTAGTTAAATTTTCATTTGAAAATTCATTAAACACAGTTAGTGATCCTTTCAAAGTACCATCCGGTTATGTGGTGGTTAAGATTACTGAAGTAGATAACGAAAAATTTAGACCTTTTGAAGAATTAAAAGAACAACTAAAACCTGCAGTTATCAGAGAAAAGAAATTTGAAAAGATAAAAACCATTGCTGATAATCTTTACAAAAAAATAAATGGAGACTTAAGTAAAGCTTATTCCATCGATACAAATTTTACTGTAAAACAAACAGGAAGTTTTACACCTCAAGGTGCAATTCCAAATATTGGTAGAGATAATTCGTTCCTTAACACTGCAATGAATTCAGAATTAAATAAAGTTGCTGAACCGGTTAAAGGATTGAGAGGATATTATCTTATAAAAGTTACGAATAGAACGCCATTTGATCAGGCTCTTTATTCCTCACAAAATACAACATTACGCAGTACAATGCTGCAAGAAAAAAGAAGCCGGTTTTTAAATCAATGGGTAACTGAAATAAAAGAAACCGCTGACATAGTAGATAATAGATATATGTTTTTCGGTCAGTAATTTTATTCCAATTTTGATAACCCCCAATTACTCCGTAATAATGTAATTGGGGGTTTTCTTTTTTATACAATTCAGTTTTTCTCAATCAATTTCTTAAATTACTCACACAAATTTATTTCCTGATTAAAATGAATAAAAAAATAGTTTATCTAACCGGTTTTATGGCTTCAGGTAAAAGTACCATTGGGCCAATTCTTGCCAACACGCTTGGATGGAATTTTTTTGATCTGGATAAATTAGTAGAGAAAAAGACAGGAAAGTCAATTAAAAAAATTTTTGAAAATGAAGGAGAAGAGTATTTTAGAAACTTAGAAACAGAAATTCTTAGAAAAACAACTGAGTTGGAAAATTATATCATTGCTTTAGGTGGCGGAACAATTGCGAGTGACATAAATCTTAAGATAATTAAATCATCTGGATACTTAATATATCTGGAATCATCACTTGAAGAAACTTATAAAAGATTAAGATTTAAACGTGATAGGCCTGCTTTGCTTTTTGATGGGGACGAGGAACCAAACAAGGTTGAATTTTTAGAAAAAATAAATTCGCTCCTTCAAAATCGGATAAAATATTATAATCAGGCTGATGTTAAAATAAATACCGATAATTGCATGGTCGGAAGTACTGTTGACAAAATATCCCACATAATAAAAAAAGATTTTTATGGCAAAAACGATAAAAGTTAAATTGTCCAATAATAGTTATCCTGTACTTATTGGTAATGATTCTTTGGATAAAGTAATTGAAGTGATAAATAAATCACCAATTTCAAAGTGTTTGCTGATTATCGATAAGAATGTTTTAAAACATCATTCAATGCTTATCCGAAAAACTTTTGCCTTGATGAACAGTAAAGTTTTTAATTGTTCTTTCACAGCTAATGAAAAAAATAAAAGCTTACATCAAGTAGAAAATATATATAAACATTTAAATGTAAATTCCTTTGATAGAAATTCAATTATTGTTGCTATTGGGGGAGGAATTACTGGTGATGTTGCTGGTTATGCTGCAAGTACATACATGCGTGGAATTAAATTTATTCAAATTCCAACGACTTTGCTTTCAATGGTTGACAGCTCGATTGGTGGTAAAACAGGTGTTAATTTTAATCAAAAAAAAAACCTGATTGGTACTTTTTATCAACCTGAAATTGTAGCAATCTATCCGGAGTTCCTTAAAACTCTTCCCAAAAGAGAATTACTTTCCGGTGCAGGCGAAATATTTAAATACTCTTTTTTGGCAGATGATAAAAATTATAAATCATTAAAAAAAAGTTTACAAAAATTATTTTTGAATCAAGCATTCAATATTGAAAAATGCATTTTGGATTGCTTGAATATCAAAGCAAATGTGGTGGAAAATGATGAGACGGAAAAAACTGGATTACGTAAAATTTTAAATTTGGGACACACTTTTGCCCATGCTTTTGAGGTAGCGTCAAATTATAAATTAAAACATGGCGAGGCTGTTATTGGTGGAATTTATTGTGCTTTATTTCTTTCCGAAAGTGTAGGATATTTATCCACAGAAAAGTTGAAAAAAACTATTGATAATTTTTCGTTCATTAAACCAACAAAGAAATTACTGCCACTTAATTCTGATTTAATCATTAAATCTATGAGCAATGATAAAAAGAGTTTGTTTGGCAAAATCAATTTTGTTTTAATAGAAGATGTTGGCAAAATTGTCGTTGATGTGGTAACAGCAAAATCATTTGTTACTGAATCAATCGGACAAATGAAAGCGTTAATCTGAATTCAATTCCGCTTTAAAAGAGGAAAACTGTCAGGTTTTGAGGGCGAAACCTGACAGTTTGTGTGTCATTTTTGGAGGGATGCTATGCTTAAACTATTTCGGATAATACTTAGCAAGTTCAATGCCACGTGGATTTAGACTAAAAAGACAACATTGACATCATTTTTGACGGTAAAAAATGCGGTTTTGTAATAATTACATTCGGTAATTTTTAATAGGAATGGAGAATATTGTGCAAACGGATATTATTAGTAATCATGTCGATTTTAAGGCTGAGATTTTGAAGCTTAAAGAAAAGTTGAATGCTGTGATTCTTGCTCACTATTATCAAGAATCTGAAATACAAGATATTGCTGATTTTGTTGGGGATAGTTTAGAGTTAGCAAAGAAAGCAAAATCGACTAATGCGGATGTTATTGTTTTTGCAGGTGTTCATTTTATGGCTGAAACTGCAAAGATATTAAACCCTGAAAAATTAGTTTTATTACCAGATTTAGATGCAGGTTGTTCACTTGCGGAAGGTTGTCCGGCCGATGAATTTGGAGCCTTCAGAAAAAAACATCCCAATCATATTGCAATCACATATATTAATTGTTCCGCTGATGTTAAAGTTTTGAGTGATATAATTTGTACATCAAGCAGTGCAGAAAAAATTATTAATCAAATACCAAAAGATCAAAAAATACTTTTTTCACCCGATAGAAATCTTGGTAAATATCTTATCAAAAAAACAGGAAGGGAAATGCTTTTGTGGGATGGAAGCTGCATTGTTCACGAAACATTTAGTGAAAGAAAGATTTTAGATCTAAAAGTAAAATATCCAAAGGCAAAACTGATTTCACATCCTGAATGTGAAGAACCTATTTTAATGCACTCAGACTTTATTGGATCAACAAGTAAGTTATTAAATTTTGTGCAAGAAGATTCTGCAACTCAATTTATAGTTGCAACTGAAACGGGTATTATTCATCAGATGAAAAAAGCGGCGCCATTCAAGGAGTATATCCCAGCACCGCCGGAAGATGATAATTGTTCTTGTAATGATTGCCCGCACATGAAGCTTAATACTTTAGAAAAATTGTATTTGTGTATGAAGAACGGGTTTCCGGAAATTAAAATGGATGAAGAGATAAGAAAGAAAGCTTTATTTCCAATAGAAAAAATGTTAGCAATGAGCTAACATTTTTTTAATAAAATTTTAAATGTTGTCCCTTCATTTGGATCAGAATTTTTAACAAAAATTTTGCCGCCATGGTAACCTTCAATAATTCTTTTTGAAAGACTTAACCCCAAACCCCAGCCACGTTTTTTTGTACTGTAACCTGGTCTAAAGACATCTTTACGTCTTCGTAAATCAATACCTTTACCATTATCGGAAACTTCTATCTCAATATTTTTTTTACTTTCAACTATATCAATATTGATCTTTCCATTTTTACTCTCGATAGCATCCAGCGCGTTTTTAATTAAGTTTTCTAAAACCCATTCAAATAATTCGCCGTTCATTTGAGCGCAACAGGTTTGATTTCCGCTTACTGTAAGATCAACAGTTTTTCCGGTTTGCGGAAGTCTTCGGTTAAAATATTCAGTTACTTTTTTTACTTCTTCAAAAACGATTTGATTTTTTATTTCCGGTTTTGCGCCAATTTTTGAAAATCGATAAGTAATCTTGCTAAGTTTGTCGACATCACTTGAGATTTCTTCAGTGATATCGAGAATTGCATCTGGTTTTTGATAATTGATTTTCATCATTTCAATCCAACCCATCAAACTGGATATTGGAGTACCAAATTGATGCGCAGTTTCTTTAGCCATTCCTACCCAAATATTACTCTGCTCACTTCTTTTAATCTGGCTAAAACCAATGTATCCAATTATAATAAATAGTGCTGCGATGATAATTTGTAAATATGGATAAAATTTTAGCTGCTTGATTAGCTCTGAGTCTCCATAGTGAATCCGTGATAAAATAATCGTATCTGCATAAGTAACATTTATTGGTTGATGGATTTCATCCATTTCTTTAACCAGATTTTGTAGATATGATTTTTTTTGTTCTTTATTATATGTGGAATCAAACTTAACATTCTTAATATCTAAACTGTTTTCAGGGTTTATAGAATTTGTACTATCTGTTAGTATAATTGGGAAATCGATTGGTTTAATAATATTATCAAACAGAAAAGTCAAATCCACATCGGCTGAAGTTGAATTTGCAAGATATTCAATACCTTTAGCATAAAGCTCAACAATATTACGTTCACGTTCTTGAAGTTTATTAACTAAACTTTGAGTGTAGTATAAAGTTCCGCCCGCAATTGCAAGAGCAAAAAGAAGTAGAATAATTTTAAAATTAACTGAAGCTGGACCACCGGACATTTTCATACTTTATTCATTCAAATGTTTTTGTTGTGGTAAAGATTAAATAATCAGAAAGTAAAATCCAGCGTAAAATAAATCTCTCGTAAGTTATTCCACGTAAAAAGTTTGTTTACGTTTTGGGCCAACAGAAACGATATCGATTTTAATTCCGGATTCTCTTGATATAAAATCTAAATAATCTTTTGTCTTTCCAGGTAGATCATCATAATTCTCGCAAGAAGTAATGTCAACATTCCAACCATCAAGTGTTTCATAAATAGGTTTAACAAGGTTTAAATGATCAACATTTGTTGGAAAAGTTTTAAGCTTTTTACCATTTAATTCGTAACCAACGCACACTTTTATTTTTTCAAATCCACTTAAAACATCTAACTTGGTTAATGCAACGGAAGTTATTCCGTTAATCATTTTTGAGTATGCAACTAAGAAGGCATCATACCAACCGCAGCGTCTTGGTCTTCCTGTAGTTGCGCCGAACTCAGCGCCAATCTTTCTAAGTTTTTCACCTTCTTCATCAAGTAGCTCAGTTGGAAAAGGACCATTGCCAACTCTAGTTGTATAGGCTTTTACAATTCCAATTACACTTTCAATTCTTGTAGGCGGAATTCCACTGCCTGTACAAGCGCCACCGGAAGTTGGACTGCTTGAAGTAACATAAGGATATGTTCCGTGATCAATATCCAAAAAAGTACCTTGCGCACCTTCAAGTAAAACTGATTTACCTTCATCCATTGCACGATTTAAATAAGCGGGTGCATCTTTAATGTATTTATCAATTGTAAGATCAAACTCAAGATATTCTTTTACAATCGCATCTACATCTAATCCTTCGTGACTATGAATTTTTTGAAGGATCTCGTTTTTTTCTTTTAGGTTTTCGCGAATCTTTTTTTCTAGTTCAGTCCTGTTTAATAGATCAACAATTCTAATGCCTTTTCTTGCATATTTATCAATGTAACAAGGTCCAATTCCTCTACCTGTAGTACCAATTTTATTGTTACCGCTTTCGTTAATAGAATCCAGAAGTTTGTGATAAGGCATTATTAGATGAGCATTATGACTAATAAATAATCTGCCATCAACATCAATATTGTTTTGTTTTAATAGTTCGATCTCTTCGAGAAGTGCAGTAGGATCGATAACAACACCGTTTCCAATTACGCAAATAACATTTTCTCTTAAAATTCCTGATGGGATAAGATGAAGTATATATTTCTTATCGCCAATTTCTACAGTATGACCTGCATTTGCGCCGCCTTGATATCGAACAACTACTTCAAATTCTTTGCTAATAAGATCAACAATCTTACCTTTACCTTCATCACCCCACTGAGAACCAACTAGAACGGTTGCGCCCATCTGATCATCCTGATTTTTATTTTTATAAATTAAACAAAATAAAAACTCCGCATTAAAGTAATACGGAGTTTAATAAATACTAGAAAAAACTAGATATCAACCAAAGCTTTTTACAGCCTCGTCAACAGTTTCAAAAGATTCAAAAATTGTAATAAGCTTGGTTATAATTAATAAGCTTTCAATTTTTTCTGTTACGTGTGCAAGAATTAATCTTCCGTTCTCTCTTTTCATTGTGGTTAAACCACTTATGAGCATTCCGAGTCCGGAACTATTCATAAATTTAACTGCGGAAAGATCAACAATAACATTTTTCTTTCCTTCATCGATAAGTTTGTGCAAAAGTTCGTTAAATTCTTTAGTATCTTCGCCGCCCATAACATTGCCTTTTAGCTCTACAATAACGGCGTTATACTTCTCTAATAGTTTTGTTTTCATTAAAAATCTCCAAAAATTTCTTGGTCAATTTAAGTAAGCTTATGTATTCATGCAAGCATGATTTCCCAAGATTATTTATGTCTTTTTACCGGTTATCAATTTTAGTATTTGAAAAAACATAATAATAATTATTTTAGGAACTAAATTTATAGAATGACGTCTAAACTATGGATTACGAACAAAAAGAGAATATGCAACAACCAAAAATTCTAAGCCTTGATGACGATTTTTCACTAATTAAGCAGTTTATCGACGGCGAGGAAGTGGTTTTTAGTGAATTGGTAAAACGGCACAAAGATAAAGTCCGAAATATCATTTATTTGACTTTATCTAATACTGATAGCGTTGATGATATTGCACAGGAAGTTTTTATTACTGTTTATCGACATCTAAAGAATTTTAGGTTTGAATCACAGTTTACAACATGGCTTTATAGAATTACTATAAATAAATGTAAAGATCATTTAAGAAAAAAGAATATTAGAAGCATATTTTTGCCTTTAAGGGATGATGAACCAGTTTTTGATTCGATAAACGAAGACACTGATATAAAACATATTGTTGGTAACGCAATTGCAACTTTACCTGATAAACTGAGAGTTCCATTAGTGTTAAAAGATCTTGAAGGATTTAGTTATCAGGAAATTGCTGATACGATGGAGTGTGAAATTGGAACTGTAAAATCAAGAATATTTAGAGCTAGAGAAGCGTTAAAAAAAATATTAAAACCTCTTGAAAAAGAGTTGATGCTATGAAAAAGAATAATACAGATATAGAGTTACTTTCGGCTTATGTGGATGGTGAACTATCCCAGCAAGAAAAAAAATATATTGAAGAAAAGATTAAATCTTCGTTAGAATTACAAAAAGAATTAGCTGATTTAAAAAAACTTAAAGAACTAACCAGCAATTCGATTGATAGAATTTCAGAATCACCGTTTTTTGAAACAAGATTATTTGCAAGTCTGAATGCAAAAAATTCTGCACGATTCAATTTTAAAAAATGGGTACCAATCTCAGCACTGACTTTAGTTACACTGGCTCTTATGACTGTGTTAAAGTTTAATCCAACTCTAATTGATGATCTTGTCAAACAACAAAAATCAAATCTTGTAGGATTTTATAAAGAAAATTTGCAACCGCTACTTTATGCTGCCGATCTAACTAATGAAGACATATTTAATTTTGCTGTTTATCAAGAACTTCCGTTAGATAACACTAATAATCAAATTCTAAGACTTGGCAATGATGCGAAGGGTACAGAGTTTTTTGAAATTAAAAAGGCTAGTGAAGTAATTAGAGAAAATAATTTACAAAAATTTGTAGGTGCTTTAAATTTTGATAAGGATGAGATTAAAAAAATCGATTCGATTATTGGTTCATATTCAGATCAGATATCTGCTCTGGTTTTAGTTAATGATAAGAATGCTGTTGCAATCAATCCAAATATCTGGAATACAAGAAAATTAATACTTGCTGATATTCTTGCTTTTGCGGAAAAGCATGCCTCATCTGATTTTAATAAAATGATTCCTAAACAAGTAATGGAAATCGATAATCACTCTATTTCACAGTGGGTTAATGAAGCTAAATCGCTACAGGATGACCAATATATATTCTGTACTTCTGATTCAATCTTTAAAGAGGATTTTGTTTTTGATATGACTGAGTATAAAAACGATTTGAAAAAGATGACAGAGGAAATGGCAGAACTGAATAAACAAAAAACTGTTTTACGCGAATATCATTTTAGAATAGATTCAAATATTAATAAACAAAAAAAGAATTCTAATTGGGAAAATCAATTTTCTATTATGATTGATTCCAATCTGATTAAAGTAAGCTTACAAAATACTGTTATGGATTTTCCTGAAATTAATCTACCAAATTTTGATAGTATTGCAATAGTTTTTCACGAAGCAACACAAAATTTTAACACTGTTCGCCCACCTTCACCGCCAATGACCGTAGGAAGCAGGAATTATAATTACGACTACAAATCTGTAACACCTAAGAAAAAAGGAAGAACAGACGTTGACCTTGATTCTTTAATGCACATTAAGAATCTTGAGAATAATAAAAATCGTATAGAACAGAATGAACGAATTAATAAAGAGGCAAGCGATAACAGTATTCAATTTTTTAAAAAGGACAGTTTAATTCTTATGCAGAATAAAGAATTAAAAAAAGAAATGGATAAGCTAAGAAAAGAACTTCAAAAGTTTAGAGAAGATTTTAAGGATCCACAGACTGATAAAAAAGATACAATTAATAAAGACATCTCAAATGATGTTCATATAATTGAAATTTAATTCACTTTTACGTTTAATCGATTAAAATTAAACACCGCCAATCCATTTATTTTGCCGCACTTCAAACCATATCCCTTTCATAATTCTTTTCTTTAAATGTAGATTAATTTGATATATTTTTAAGGAGCCAAGCAATACATTTAATATAAATCGGAATATCTTGAACCTTAACAGCCTTAAAATAAATCTTAATCTTATTATTTGGATTATCTCCTCGCTGGTTGTTTCTGCTTTTATTTATCGCTTACTTTTTTTTAGTAGTAACTCAACCCTCTTTTTTATTGTAAATGATTTTATAGTTTTTCTGCTTTTAGTAGTTCTAATTTTATTTCTGATTAAATCTCTCGGTAAAAAAAATCCTCATCCATCAGCACTTGTTTTAAATATTGGAATTATTAGTGCTTTTGTTTTTCTGGTGATGATGTTTGCTGAAAATCTTTTAAATATTCAAATCAAAAACATCAGTTCAAATCTTGTGCACAAAGGAATTTTAGAGAATCTTTTACATACTTTTTATGGTTTAATGTATTTAGGAATTGCAGGTTACTTTTTTGCAGCATACAAAGAATTGTATTTTTATAAACAGCAAAACAGAAAAAGTACATATTTCACTATAATGTCTGTGTTTATTGCTTTATCTGCTCTTTCAAATTTGTTTTTTAACGCAGAAGAGTATCAGTTTATATATAACACATTTTTTATAATTTCGATAATTCTGATAGTCTTTAATTCGATAAAAATTTCCTGGATTGCATTCATATCCAAAAAAGAAAAAATTTCTTTGCTTATTCTATCAATCATAATTTCTGCACTATTTATTTTAAATCTCATTAATAATGGTAAAGCGGATTTTAACGGAACAGTTTTGATGACTTTTTCACCTGCCATTTATCAATTATTTAACCTTGTGCTTATATATGGGGCGGTTTATTTTCTTGTTTTATTTTTTACCACATTGTTTCATATACCAACCGCAGAAGCTTATGACAGAAAAGCAAATGAAGTCTCATCACTACAGTTCTTTAGCAAACTAATTACACAGGTTTTGGATATTGAAGAACTTGCAGAAACTATTACGGATATTACAACTAAAGTTAGCAGTGCGGATGCAGCCTGGATTATTGTAAATGAAAATGGGGACAACAAAATACTTTCAAACAAAAATATTGCACTCGTTGATGCGGATTTGATAAACCAATATTTACTTAAGAGCGGAATTTGTGAAAAAATTACTGAAACCAAAATATGCACGCTGCAGAAGTTTGAAAACAAATCACAACTTTCTGAAAAATTTAGCAGTCTGGCTATTTCACCACTAAGGGCTTACAATGAAGTTAAAGGATATCTTATTGCTGCCAGAAAAAATGAGCTCATCTTTTACGAAGAAGATAAAACTGCAATAAATACATTTTCTGATTACGCCTCAATTGCGATAGAAAATTCCTTGTTGCTGGAACAATCAATTGAAAAAGAAAGACTTGAAAAAGAATTAGATGTTGCAAGAGAAATTCAGAAAAAAATCTTGCCTTCTAAAGATCCAAAATTTGAAAACCTGTCTGTGTCTTCTGTTTTCATTCCGGCATTTGAAGTTGGCGGAGACTACTACGATTATTTTGAAATAGCAAAAAATAAATTTGCTTTTATAATTGCTGATGTATCGGGCAAAGGGATTTCCGCTGCATTTATTATGGCAGAAGTTAAAGGAATATTTAGTTCGTTGTCGCGTATGCTTGAAAGTCCAAAAGAGATTTTAATCAAAGCGAATGAAATATTACAGCAAACGCTTAATAAGAAAAATTTTGTAAGTGCTTTGTATGGAATTATTGATTTTGATAAAGAGATTATTCGATTTTCACGAGCGGGTCATTGTCCGGCAATATTAGTTAGGGATAATTCTGTTGAAATGTTTAAACCTTCCGGAATTGGTTTGGGGCTTACAAATAATATTTTATTCAGTAATCATTTAGAAGAAATTAAAATAGATTTTAAAGAAAACGATACAATAGTTTTTTACACCGATGGAATTACAGAAGCTAAAAATAAAGAGTTTGAAGATTTTGGAGAGCAGAGATTTTCAGAAATTTTGATTGAACATTCAAATAAATCTGTTAACCAAATTGCTAACGAAGTTATAAAAGATGTTACATTATTTTCAAGAAACCACTCACAATATGACGATATAACTTTAGTTATATTTAAGTGGCATAAAAAAAATAACATAGATGGAGTTAAAGAATGGCAGAGTTCAACACCTCAATTAAAGAACAAGGTGCTGTAAGTATAATAAATCTTAAAGGATATCTTGATGCACATACTGCACCAATCCTTGAAAACAACTTTGTAGAGTTGATAGATAAAAAATGTTTCCAGATAGTGGTTGACTTCAAAGAACTTGCATACATCAGCAGTGCGGGCTTAGGTGTATTTATGGCTTACATTGAAAAGATACGAGAGAGCAATGGTGATATAAAACTATCTGGAATGAACGATAAAGTTTATAACATTTTTGATCTGCTTGGTTTTCCTTTGCTTTACGAAATATTTAAATCAGAAACGGAAGCTGTACAAAAATTTACAGAGAAATAATAAAGTGAAGACAAAAAAACTTAGAGTAAAAAGCAAGACTGAAAATCTTTCACTAATCAGAGATTTTGTTAGTACATCTGCATCTAATGCAGGTGTATCAGCTGATTTTGTGGAAAATATCATACTTGCTGTGGATGAAGCCTGCACGAATATTATTAAGCATGCTTATAAGTCTTCTCCTGATGGAGAATTGATTATCAAAACAAAATCTACACTTTCTCGTTTTATAATCAGTATTACTGATTTTGGAAATACTTTTGAACCTGAGACTATTCCTGAACCTGATTTACAAAAATACTATCGTCAAAAAAGAGTTGGCGGATTGGGGATGTACTTGATGAAAACGCTTATGGATGATGTTAAGTACGTTTCAATCCCCGGAAAATATAATGAAGTATTGCTATCAAAAAATATAAAAATGGCGAAAACAAATGCCGGATAATGAAAGTCTAAAGGTAAAAAGAAATCTTACTGCACTTGTTGAGTTTAGCAGAGTAATTAACTCCAGTCTTGATCTAAGTTTTATATTAAATAATGTGTTGTTAACCTGTCTTGGAAAATTTTTAGCTACAAAAGGACTTATTGTATTAAATATTAACGGAAAATTAATTCATAAAGCTTCTAAAGGAATTTCTGAAGAAGGAGTAGCACAGTTTCCTGATCTTGACGCTACAGAGGAATGTATCAAAAGTGAAAACTTAGAAAAATATTTAGTTGATAATAATTTGCTTGCAGTTGAAAAAATTAGTTCATCAAATGGATGTGTTGGAATTGTTTGTTTGGGAGAAAAACTTAATAAACAATTGTATTCAAAAGATGATATGGATTTTTTAAAAACAATTCTGAACATATCTGCATCAGCAATTCAAAATTCTATGATTGTTGATGAGCTTAAACTTGTCAACCGTGAACTTGATTCCAAAATTCAAAGATTAAGTTCGTTGTTTGAACTTAGTAAAGAGTTTGGTTTGTTTTCTGAATCTACAAAAGTAACTCGCTTATTAATATTTGCACTTATCGGACAATTTCTTGTCCAGAAATATGTTCTTTTGCGGTTTGAAGGAAATGATATTGAAGTTATAGAACCAAAAATTCCTGTTGAAGAACTATTAAATAATATCAGAAAAATTGATTACTACAAGATTAGCAGTTCTTTAAATAAGGAGCAGGTTGCGTTACTTTTTCCGCCGTTATTTCAAATGGGAATTGAAGTTATCGTGCCAATGCAGATTCAGGGTAAAACAAAAGGGCTAATTATTCTTGGAAGAAGAATTAATAATGTTGATTACACCGATGCGGATATCGAATTTATTTTTTCAGTTGGAAGTCTTGCAATTATATCGATGGAAAACAGACGATTATTTATTCAGGCATTAGAAAAGCAAAAACTAGAAGAAGAATTAGATCTTGCTCGTGATATACAAAGAAATCTTTTACCACAGAAAATTCCTTATTTCAAAAACTTTGAATTAGCAGCTATTAATATTTCGTCAAAACAAGTTGGCGGTGATTATTATGATATAATCCAACTTGATGACGATGATTGCTGTATTGCAATTGCTGATGTTTCGGGAAAAGGAGTTCCTGCCTCATTATTGATGGCTAATATGCAAGCCTTTTTACAAGTAATATGCAGACAGAATACTCCTCTGGATGATGCAACAGGATTAATAAATGATCTTATATCCAGTAATACTTCAGATGGGAGATTTATAACTTTCTTTTGGGGATTATTAAATGATGTAACTAAAACGTTTAATTATGTAAATGCAGGCCACAATCCACCTTTGCTAATTCGGAATGGAACAATAACAAAACTTGAAATTGGCGGAATGATATTAGGTGTGATGAAGACAATGATGCCTTATAAATCAGAATTAATTCAACTTCAAAAAGATGATGTACTTGTTTTATTTACAGATGGAATTTCTGAAGCTATGAACAAAAAGAGTGAAGAATTTTCTGATGAAGCGTTAGAAAAATTGTCTTTAGAAATGGCTGGTGCTTCTGCTGATACGATTCTCAAAGGAATACAAAGTGAAGTGCAAAAATTTACTAGTGGTGCACATCAATCCGATGATATAACGTTAATGGTTGTTAAGGTTAAATAAGCAGCGAATAGAATAGTTAATTTATAGCGATGAACAGATTTAAGAGAATATATTTAAAATACAGATTGAACTTTGTTTCTGGTTTAACATTGCTGCTTGCCTTTGTTGCAGTACTGTCTATCTACTTTTCTCTGGAAGTTAGACTTCAATCCAATGATGAATGTTTGTGGAATCCCCAAAAAGTATCTAAAGATTCTGTTGAAATATTTTTTTCTAAGGTAAAAGAAAATGGAGTTTCGTGGAACGCAGGAATAAGAAACGGTGACCAACTTTTGGAAATTGATGACGTTAAACTTAGTGGAACTCTTCAAGCTCAAGAAATACTTAATAAATTTAAGTCTGGTGAACTGGCTGATTATGTTGTTAAAAAACCAACAGGAGAAATACTTAGAACACAGGTTTTTGTAAAAAAACTTGTTCAATTTGGTTCACTTGCTCAAAGTATAAGTGCTTTATTATATCTGATAATAGGCTTTATTGTATTTACTGCTAAGCCGGATGGACTTGCACAGAGGCTGTTTTATTTGATCGGTGTATTTACAGTATTGGCTGCAGCAATTGTTTTATTTCCGCTTGATGATCTGTTCTTTATGAAGTTTATTATCGAAAAACCTAAAACTGCATTAATAGCCGGCAGTGTCGTTATCTTCAGTCAGGTATTCGTTCAGTTTTTAGTTCTATACTTTGTTTGGTCTTTCCCTATGCAATTTAAATTTGCTTCCAAAAAAAGTGTAAAGATTGCTTTAATTGCTGCCTCAATTATATTAAGCCTAACCGGTATCATACTTGCAAGCTCCTTGTACTGGACAAATTTTAAAAGTTTAAGCTTATTTAGATCATGGCAGCTATTTATAAGAATAACATTTTTAATAATATATATTGCTTCTTGGTTCTCTCTATTAATTCAGTACAAACGAGAAAAAAATCCAATCAAGAAAAAACCAATTCTACTTTTTATTATTGCCTTTACATTTGGAAGCCTGATTCAATTATATGTTAGTACTATTGCACCGGCAATTTCTGATACTGTGTTTAATTCCCCAGAATATTATATGCCGATTATACTTGTAGTTTTTGTTCCAATAATATTTGCATATGCAATCTTTAAGTATCATCTACTTGATGTAAGCATTGTAGTTAGAAACACGATTATTTACGGTACCGCAATGGCTACGATTGCAGGTATTTATTTTGTGGTAATATATTTATTGGGGCAGGGAATAAGCAGAGTTATTGGAGCAGAGAATCAAGGGCTTATTGCTGGAATTTTCTTTTTAATTTTTGCTTTTATATTTCAATCAACAAAAGATAGGTTTCAAGGTTTTCTTACTAGAAAATTTTATCCCGAACAATTTGCATATCAAAAGGTGTTAATTCAATTCAGCAACGATGTTTCCACTGTTGTTGGGACTGATAGAATTTTGGATTTAACAACTAGTACTTTTATCGATGCTTTAAAGATTAATAAATTTGGAATTTTAATTAGAGATTATGACGAAGATGTCTTGACATTAGCCCGTGGGGTAGGCTTTGCGAATCAAAGTTGTCATATAGAAAAATCTAATCTTATAACTGTCTTTAGAACAAAATCATTAGTTTCAAATTATCCGGTCATTGAACAGCAGGACTTTGAGAGTGTTTTCCCAGGTAAAGCAGAAAGGTTAATTGAAGAAGGTATTTATTCAATTATTCCTATGATTGTAAAATCTAAGGTTATCGGTGCATTATTATTTGGATTAAAATATTCGGGTTCTAAATTTGGTGGTAAAGACTTAGAGCTTTTAACGGCAGCCGCAAATCAATTAGCAATATCATTAGAGAATGCAAGATTATATAAGACAGAACTTGAAAAAATAAAAATTGAAAGAGATCTTGATCTTGCAAAAAAAATACAACAGGGGCTTTTGCCAAAACATATTCCTTATATAAATGGATTAGATATTAGTGGGGAGATGATTCCTGCAATGCAAGTCGGCGGAGATTATTATGATTTGATCCCGCTTTCCGAAACAAAAATATTCGTAGCAGTTGCGGATGTTTCCGGCAAAGGATTATCAGCTTCTTTATATATGACAAAGCTGCAAACGATGATTCAATTAGCATCACAATCAAGCAGCAGCCCAAAAGAAATATTGATTGAAATAAATAAACGATTATATCAATCAATGGAACGAAGCTGGTTTATTACAATGACGCTTGCACTTTTTGATACCGAAAATAATACTATTAAATTTTGCAGAGCTGGACATATGCCGCTAATTACTGCTAACAACGGCACAGTTGAATCAATAAAAACAGAAGGCATTGGATTGGGTTTGGAAAAAGGCGAAGTGTTTGAAAGAACCTTGCAGGAAGTTGAACTTAAAACAAAATCAAACCAAATATTTGCTTTTTTTTCAGATGGAATAACTGAAGCAATGAATGAAAATGATGAATTATTTGGAGAAGATAAATTAAACGAAATATTAAAAGGCAAATCACACAATCGTTCCACAGAAGTTATGGATAAAGTCTGGAGCGAAGTACAACTCTTTAGAGGCTCCACCCCGGTTAATGATGATATGACAATGGTCATTGTGAAAGTTAAATAGAAAATTGAAATGGATTGTTAATTTGTTGTTCGCTTCCTTAGCTCCACTCATTGCCAAACTAAGAATGAAGAGTGAAAGACTATTTTACCTTGTTAGTTTATCCTATTATTGGTATAAAATCAAATGTGGTTATAGCTTTTCTACACCTGGCACAAACCCACTTGAAACACCCCTTGGCTTAATTGTACGTTATTATACTAATCTGTATTTTAATCGTAAGTCATTAACATAAGGTCTGAATAATAACAGGAAGGATAATTGCAATGGGCGACAAAGGCGGCAAAAAGGATAAGAACAAGGATCAAAAACAAAAGAAAAGTAAAGAAGAACAAAAGACAAAAGCACAGGTAGCCAAGCAACCCAAAAAAAAACAATAGTTGGCGGAAAGATTCTTATACTTTCCAAATAATAGCCGGGGACAGTATATTCCCTGGAAACGCTATCCTACTTTCAACTTTCTTGTGATTTGATAGTTCTATAACCCTTGATTGCTAAACATCCTTATGCTAAGAGTTAGTTACAATTATAAATCGGAATGAATTAACATAATTTTCCCAAATGTTATTCATCCTCCTCCAGCCAACTTATAGCTTTTTCAACTGTATTAAAATATTTAAAATTACTCCACTTAACATTTGAATCTGCCTTTTCGAAAAAATGACTATCATTCTTACCACTTGAGATTACAATCGCTATCTTATCGCTAATAGTAAATCCGAACTTTTCTAAAGCGTCTCCGTCGGTGTGTATCTTGTATATTCCCGCTTCAGGTAAAGTTTTAGAATGATTAATTAAATACTTTTTGCAATTGTAATCCCGTGCAAGTTTTATTGCATCTGCTGAGTATTGTTGAACAATTTTAAAGTTTACTCTTCCTTGAATCCTTAAGTGGACTATTTTTTTTTGTTCCTCGTAATCAATTGTGTAGCTCATTACAAACCTCATCTAATTTATTATTTAATCACGTCGCGATTATCTTAATCATAAATGCTAGATATAACATAACCTTATTGCAGAAGGCATCAAACTATAATTAGCAAGTAAAAGGTCGTTTTAAATATTTGGCGTATTATCTCAAATGAAAGTTGGCAGTCTTTAAAATTAGTGTACCAATTAATATTTCTCATTCTATTCTTAAATATTCTTAAAAAATAGGCATATTTATTGCTTAAAAATGTTGAGTCATTTTATCATAACACCTTAACCTTTATTTTTAATCGATATATAATAATTGTAATAATTAACATTTGTTAAAGAATATTTTGATTTTCATACAAAATACCGGTCATTATCCTAAAAGTATCTTTTCAAATCAATAAAAAAACTTAGAGTATTACCGTATTCTTGTTGCCCACATTCAATTATAATTTCCAGATAATTAAACTTTTTTATGCATTGTATCTCATCTACAGGTTAATATGTTTGCCATTAACAATAATGGTGATGATATGAAAAAGATAATATTTGTTTGTGTAATGATTTTGTTGATTTTTTTAGCTTGCTCAGAAGATGAAAATGATGTTATGAGTAACGGAATAATCACAGGCGTTGATTCATGGGAATATCTTTGCTGTGGTGGGTATTTCATTGATATCAATAGTTCCACTTATCGTTTTAGATTACTACCAGCAGGAAGCAATATAATAAGAGAAAATCCTATCTTTCCAATTTACGTTAAACTTGACTGGGCGATTGAAGATTCTCTTTGCTTAGGAGATGAAGTTAGAGTTTTTAAAATCCAATTGAGGTAAGTATATCCAATCTGGGAGCCATTCTTTTTTTTAAAAAATTAAAACAAAAAAGCCGATGAATTTCTCCACCGGCTTTAATTTTTCTAAAATATTTTGTGTTTAAGAAAACTGAACTTTTTTCTTTGTTCTTTCTGCATACTCAAGTACGAATGCACTTGCCACAAAGATTGATGAATATGTACCAATGATGATACCGAAGAAAAGAGTAAATGCAAATGCTCTTAATACATCTCCGCCTAATAGCATAAGAATAAGTACAGTTATTAATGTAGTAAAAGCAGTAATAATTGTTCTGCTCATTGTTTGATTAATACTTTTATTAATCACCTCCATCAACGGCAAGGTTTTATGAATTTTCATATTCTCTCTAACACGATCAAACACAATTACTGTGTCATTGATTGAGTAACCTACAAGTGTAAGAAAAGCGGCAACAACTGATAAATCAATATCTAAATTTAAACCAGGAATAACACCGTATAAAGCCGAATATAATCCAAGGGTTATTAATACATCGTGAAAGAGTGCAGCAACAGCACCGATAGCAAAAACAAATTTAAATCTAAATCCTAAGTAAATAAGAATAACTACTAATGATAAAAATACAGCAATAACGGCATCTCTTTTTAACTCATCACCTATTTTGGGGCCGACTCGATCTTCTTTAACTACATTAAAAGAATTACCTTTGATTTTTTCTCTAAGGTTTTCTTTAATCCAATCTGCTATACCAACACTTACATCAATTTGTTTGTTATCCGGTTCTTCAGAAACTTTGGCAGACTGAAATCCTACCTCAAAAAGTTTTTCTGAAATTAAGTTTGTTGTTTCCGCATTGGGAAAAGAATATGTAATTGAAGTAGCTGTTTTTTCAACAATGTTAAAGCCAACGTTTGGTATAATTTTCTTAATTTCATCCTCAATGCCTTTGACAACATTTGGATAAACATTTTCAGGCAGTTGCTGAAGTTCTGTTCTAATTAGGGCCCCGGTTTCGCCACCAAATGTTCTAACTTCAACATTCCCAAGACCAATATTTTCAATATCTTTTCTTACTTCCGCTATATCAATTTGTTTTTCAAACTGAAGAACAATTTCGGATCCGCCCTTAAAATCAATACCAAAGCTTAATCCTTTAAAGATTACACTTAATAATCCTATTAAAAATAAAGTAAGAGAAAATATATAGAAAAATTTTCTCTTCCCTAAAAAATCAACATTTAAATTATGAAATACTCGCATTTATAAATTAACTCCTAAATAAAAATTTTAACCTACGCTGATTTTAACGCCTCTGGAAACGAGGATATCTAATACAAGTCTTGAAATAACAAGAGCACCAAATAAAGAAGCTGCGATACCGATCATTAATGTTAGCGCAAAACCTTGAACAGGACCGGTACCGAACTGATAGAGAATGATACCAGTAAAAAACGTAGTAATGTTTGAATCGATAATAGCTGAATAGGCTCTTGAAAAACCGCTATCGATTGATGCTTTCATCGTTTTACCGGTTGCCATTTCTTCTCTTATTCTTTCAAAGATAAGAACATTGGCATCCACGGCCATACCAATTGTAAGAACGATACCAGCAATGCCAGGTAGTGTTAATGTAGCACTAAACCCAGCCAGGATACCAAGTATAAAAAGAATTACAAGTACAAGGGTAAGCGCTGCTACTGTACCAGCCTGTCTGTAATAGAATATCATAAATAGACCAACCGCAATGTAACCTATCATTGCAGAACTAAATCCACTTGATATAGAATCCTGACCCAATGAGGGACCAACAATTCTTTCTTCAATAGCATCAACAGGAGCAGGAAGTGCGCCGGCTTTAAGAACAATCTCAAGCAGTTTAGCTTCTTCCATACTTTCTGAACCTTCGATCTGCGAACGTCCACCGGGGATTTTGCCTTTTACATTGGGTGCAGTAAAAACAACACCATCAAGCATAATCGCAATTCGTTTCCCAATATTTGCGCCAGTTATCCTTGCCCAATCAGTAGCACCTTCAGAGTTCATAGTCATATTAACAATAGGCGAAGATGTATTTGGATCTATATTTGCATTCGCATCAGTAACAACGCCACCGGTTAATTCCGGTGTCTTGTTTACCATATACATTTGAAAAATAGTTTTTCCATCCTGTGTAGTAAATGGCTTTGAATGGAAAACAAATTCTACATTATCCGGAATTACTTTTTGAACTTCGGGTAAGCTTAACCAATACTCAATTTTATTTCTATCATCCTTATTTACATATGCATCAGCATTCGGACTTTGTGGATTTAATACTGCTACCGAAAAGAAAGGATGTTGAATTTTAAATTCTTCTTCGGTTAATTGTTTTGTTGTATCAGTTGCTGCAGTAGTATCATTGCTCTTTTTAGTTGTATCCAAAGCAGCTATTTCACTACCTAGAGAATCTTTTACACCTGATTGATTTCTTTTTGCAAGAACATCATCAATTCTTTGCATAATAGGAAAAGTAAGTTCGGCATCTTTAACTAATCTAAACTCAAGTAAAGCTGTACCCTGCAAAAGCTGTTTTGCTTCTTCTTCCTTTGCAACGCCCGGTAACTCAACAATAACTCTTCTGCTGCCCTGTCTGGATATGGAAGGTTCAGAAACGCCGTATTGATCAACTCTGTTTCTGATAATTTCCATCGCGCGATTAACTGCATCTTCTGCTGATTTTTTTAATTCATCCATTATTTCAGCATCATCTTGTCTGATAGTACCGTAGTATCGGCTCAATCTAACATTTCGATCTTTAAATTTTCTGCCTATAATATCAACAACAGATTCATCAGTTTTTAATGCTTCTGCTTGAGCTTCGGCTAATACTTTTTTGAAAACATCATCCGGATTATTAGCGATTTTTTCTAATAATTTTCCGGTGTTAACTTCTAACACAACACGCATACCACCTTGAAGATCCAAGCCAAGTTTAACTCTCTTTTTTCTTGCCTCAAGTATTGAAGGATCAGCTATTTTAATGCTGTCTTCAACAAGAGTAACCAACTTTTCAACCTGATCTTTTGATAGCTCCGGATTAAGTTTTCGAACCTTTTCCCTTGTGGAATTAAGAGTTGCCGTTAATGCTTTGTTGTTTTGATAATCCTGAAAAGTAGGATATAGCAGATATGCACTTAGAGCGATAAATGCTAGAATGAGAATGATCTTAAATCTGTATTCTTTCATGCTTTAATAATTTTTAGTAAATAAAAGGGTCTTTAAAAAAATAGCTGTCAAACTTACGGGTAAAGGCTAAGAAAGTCAATAAAAATTAAGTATTTAGAATGAATCCCATTGTTAAATAATACTGATTTACCCGAAAAATAAACTTTTTCAAAGTAAGGTAAGCCGTGTTTACGGATTTGCTATCTTGAATTATTTTTATGTTGGGGATTCGGCGACAAATAGTTTAATGGGTGTGATTTCTTTATAAAAATCTTAATGACAATTTGCTCATAAACAGAAATTTATAAATATAAAGTTCGACCAAATTGTTGAATTCTTCGACGAAATGGAATACTAGCTTGTCGATTCTTCTTTTAAAAACCCTCAATAATGCACTAAAGAAAACTATTCTCTTATAAAAATTTCTGGCTTGAAAATTTATGATGTAAGACCGAATAATTTGTTTATTCAATTAGAATGCAAAATTGTTTCTGAATATTCAACGTTGCATTTCAAACATAAAACTAAAAACTGAGATTACTTTTAGGAATATTAGATGAAAAAGATTGCAGTAATTTTTGGGACCAGGCCAGACACAATTAAAATGGCTCCAATAATTAAAGAGTTGGAACAACAAACTGAACACTTCGAAATAATAACTATTGCAACAGCTCAACATCGTCAAATGCTTGATCAGGTTTTGGATGTATTTAATATAAAACCTGATTATGATTTAAACATAATGAAGCCTTCGCAAACACTTGCCACGATTACAAAAAACACTATTGAAGAACTTGATTTAATTTTTGAAAAGGAAAAACCTGACTTGGTTTTAGTGCAAGGAGATACGACAACGACGTTTGTTGGAAGTTTAGCAGCATTTTATAGACAAATACCTGTTGGACACATTGAGGCGGGTTTAAGAACAAATGATAAAAACAATCCTTTTCCGGAAGAGATAAACCGAAGATTGACAAGCACAATAACCGATCTTCATTTTGCACCAACACATACGGCTAAAGAAGCACTAATTACAGAAAATGTTAATTCTGAAAATATTTTTGTTACGGGAAATACTGTTATTGATGCATTAAGTTATTCGGTTAAAAAAGATTATATCTTTTCGTCAGATTCCTTAAATCAGATCATTGACCAAGAGAAAAAAATCATACTTGTAACTATGCATCGCCGAGAAAATTTGGGTGAGCCAATGAAAAGCGCGTGCAATGCGATAAAAAAGCTTGCTCTATGCTACAAAGAATATAATTTCATATTTCCTATACATCTTAATCCTAAAGTTCAAGAAGTTGTTCATTCAATTTTAGATAACATCTCAAATATTTTTTTAATAAGCCCGCTGGATTATCTGGATTTTGTAAATCTGATGTCTAAGTCATATTTAATTTTAACAGACTCTGGTGGCGTTCAAGAAGAAGGTCCTCATTTTGGAATTCCTATACTTGTTTTAAGAGAAGTTACAGAAAGACCTGAAGCAGTAGAATACGGTACAGTTAAACTTGTTGGATTAGATGAGCACACTATTTTTACTACTGCCGATAACTTACTTAATAATGAGGACGAATATATTAAAATGGCTTCTGCTGTAAACCCATATGGAGATGGTTTGTCATCAAAACGAACAATACAGATAATTAAGAATTATTTCCAGATTTCTAACATTCCAGTTGTTGAATTTGATCCGCTGGCGATAAAAGAAAACTCAAATCATATCTTGCTAACAGAGAATTTGGAATATGAAAATAATTTCTAAAATATATTTTTTAATACTTCTTATTTCATTTTTATCACTCCAAATTTTTGGAGAAAATAATTATAAGCAAAAAGGAGTGTTAGTTGTTGTGCAAGGGACTTCTGAATTAACCAACTTAGCTATGGGGGATGGAAGACAATTGGCTCAACTGCTCGGACATTTTAACACAATAACGGACGTAATAGGAGTTGATGAATATAAATCATCTTCGATAAATAACTATGATTATATTTTTTATATAGGATTCTATCTAAATAATTCGGTTCCTATTACTTTTCTAAATGATATTGTAAAAACAAATAAACCAACTACCTGGATTAATACCGGATTCATCGAATTTTCCAACAAAATTAATACATTAGATTTATTTGGGTTTAAAGTAACAAAACTTGACACAGCCAGTATGTTTGATTTAGTAAAATCAAACAATAAATCCTTTACTAAAGGTGAAGGAAATATTAATATGATCGAAATATCTGACTACAATAAAGTTGAAATCATTGCAACTGCTATATCATCAAAAAAGAAACATGAAGTTCCATACATAGTTAAATCTAATAATTTGGTTTACATTGCAGACTCGCCATTTGCTTATGCAAATTCTACAGACCGCTATTTACTGTTTGCCGATTATCTTCACGAAATTTTAAATGAACAACACGAAGAATCTCATACGGCGATTGTAAGAATTGAAGATGTTACACCATTAGATGACCCGGATAAAATAAGAGATATTACTGACTACTTATCTGAAAGAGGCATCCCATTTTTAATTGGTGTTGTGCCATTTTATGTTGATCCAATAGAAGGAATCCGTATTAGTCTTTCTGAGAAACCAGATATGGCAGATGCATTGCGCTATGCTGAAATAAATGGTGGAACTATTGTAATGCACGGTATAACTCATCAATACAAAGATGTAACCGCATCTGATTTTGAATTCTGGGATGCAAATCTTAACCTCCCAATTCAAGATGAAAAGGCTAACTTAATTAGTAGAAAAATTGAAATGGGGCTAAGTGAATATTCTAAAAATGGTCTTCATCCATTATTATGGGAAACACCGCACTATACTGCTTCAAATATTTTTTATGAAACTATTTCTAATTATTTCAGTTCTGCAATTGAACAAAGACTATCAATTGAAAATCCTGATTACTGTCAGTTTTTTCCTTATATAATTTATAAGGATTTGTATGGTCAAAAAATTTACCCCGAAAATTTAGGTTATATCCCTCTTAATCTTGATCCCAAAGAAGTAAAAAAATCTGTAGTTGAAATCTTAAGTGGAGCAAAAGCAAATTTAAATGTTCGTGATGGTTTTGCTTCATTTTTCTTTCATTCTTTTCTTGATATCGATATCCTAAAAGAACTAATCGATGAAATTGAGAAAATGGGCTACACATTTTTAAATCTAAAAGATGAAATCAATTCAGTTAAATCTAAAAAGCAAATACTACTTTCCGGCACTCAGAATTATTCCTTAATAGTTGATGATCAATATGTAACTGAGACTTATTTTGATCAGGATGGTAAGATAAAAGAGAAAAAAATTGCCGATAAAAGAACTATTGGTACTATCTCAAAAAAAATAAATTTAAAACCAGGTGAATATTATAATGCAGAGCTAACCGAGTTTTTAAAAAGTGAGCCAGGTTTTTTAGAAAACTTATTTCAAAACGTAAGTAATAAATATGATGAGATTTTTGATATAAACGAGAATTGGAATGAGCCTCGTGTTGTGATATTATGGAATCACTTTGCAAAAGGTGCAGCATACAATGATCAAGCATCTTTAGCTTCAGTATTTCAGAGTGTTAACTTAATTGTTGACACAATATTTTCTAATCAACATATTGATTTGGGCAACTACAATTTATTAATTGTTCCGTACACAGCTGTAGAATCACTTAAACCAACCGATTATAATATTATAACCAACTTTGTAAAAAGCGGTGGAAATGTAATTACTGACACTAAAAACTATTTATCTGAAGAACTTGGAATCAAGTACACATCTACACAAATAAAGGTTGTAGGTATTCGAGATAATAATTTTCACGAAGAAAAAATTGTTTGGAGTGATCAAGAACTAGTTAACAAATTTGAAACAAATGATGTTGAAGAAGTATTCTGTTTTGATCAGGCTACAGAATTTCCTATGGTTATTGGTAAAAAATATGGTGATGGAAAAGTTATTTACATTAGTTCTAAATTTGATCCCCATTCACAGCTTGGATACAGTCACTATCCATACTTACTGGAATATGTAAGACAATATTTTCATCTAAAGCCAACAATCAAAAAAAATAATTTAGAAGTTTATTTTGATCCCGGTTTTAGATCAAAGATCAGTATAGAAAAATTGGTTAAGCAGTGGGTAAAACAGGGAATTAGAATTATACATGCCGCAGGCTGGCATCAATATCCAAAATATACTTACGATTATAAAACCTTAATCAAGCTTGCACACGCAAATGGTATTCTGGTTTATGCATGGTTAGAGCCGCCTCAAGTAAGTCAAAAATTCTGGGCTGATCATCCTGAGTGGAGAGAGAAGAATTATTTAGGAGAAGATGTTAGACCATCATGGCGATATCCAGTAGCCCTTACGGATGCCCAATGTGTAAATAATATGAAAAATGAATTTGTAAAGTTTCTTGAAAACTATGATTGGGATGGAGTCAATCTTGCTGAGTTATATTTTGAAGCAGGATTAGGATTTGAAAGTCCTACCTTATTTACTCCAATGCATTCTTCTGCTCAAAAAGAAGTAAAGGAAAAATATGGTATCGATCTTCCTAAAATATTTGATACGACTTCAAAATATTATTGGGAAAACAATTCACAAGTAAGAAAAAGTGTAATTGATTATAGAGTTAAAAAGCTTAATCAAGTTTACGAAATACTTTTAAATTCATTTCAAGAGATAGCAAATCGCAAAAAGGGATTTCAGATTATTGTAACAGCAATGGATAGTTATGGCTCACCTGAACTTCGTGAATATATTGCTGATGACATGGATAATATTTTAAAGTTGCAAAAGAAGTACAATTTTATACTTCAGGTTGAAGATCCTCAGCATCTATGGTCAACAAATCCAAACAGATATTTTGATATTGGAAAACTATATTTAGAAAAGATTAGTGATAAAAGTAAGTTGATGCTGGATCTAAACATTTTGAAATTCAGAAATGAGAATGATATAATACAATTTCCAACATTAACACAAACAGGAACTGAAAGCTTTCATATGGTTAGATCAGCTTCTTTAGGGGCACCAAGACTAACTATTTATTCGGAATCGAGCGTTAATCCACAAGACCTTTATTACATGCCTTATGCTTTAGCAAGTGAAGTTAAATATAAAGTTGTTAAGGATGGAATTGAATATTATTCTCCAACTTCTTTCACTTTAGAGTTACCGAAAAGGGTTACAAGTATTAGTCTTAATAATAATACAATTTCGCCAGGTAGAAATAATTCATTTATAATACCAGCTGGAATCAATCTTGTTAAATTCAACACTAGCGATGACCAATTTAATCCAACAGAACTACAGACAAAGATACTTTCTTTCAGTGGGAATCTGCTTTCGATCAAATATGGTTATCAAGATTTATTATTTACTTATGAATCTGATACACGAACAATTATTTCGCTAAATCGAGTGCCAACAGAAGTAACCGTTGATGGCAAGAATTACAAATTCAAAATAATGGAAGGTGAAGATTGCTTCAGCATTTTCTTACCTGTTGGAACACACAACGTTGATTTGACTGTTGGTGATGCATTTTCAAAAGGTGTAAACCTTACAAGCTTCTGGTCTTCAACAAGCATAGCACTTTTCGGAACATTTTCTATTGTGCTGCTTTTAATAATGTATTTATCAGTAAAATATTTAAACCATAAGTATAGACTGCAAGAGATTAAACAATGACAAATTTAGAATTAGATCTTAGCGTAATATTTCTAATAACAGTAATACTTATCTGGTTTATGATTGCGTACCAATTTGTGCTTTCAGTTTTTGGATACATCAATTATATAAAATCATTTAAAGAAAAAAGATTTGTTGACGAAAATCATTTTAATTTGCCAACTTGTTCTATTTTAATCCCCGCCCACAATGAAGAAAAAGTAATTGGACGAACTATAGAATCAATGCTGCAACTGGATTATCCAAAAGAAAAACTAAAAATAATTGTTATAAATGATGGCTCAGTAGATTTAACAAAACAAATAATTAATCAATTCATTCAGAACGATGATAGAGTTGTTTTGTTTGATGTTCCAAAGGGTTTGGGTGGAAAAGGTAAATCAAGAGCACTTAACCTTGCGTTGGAAATTGTTGAATCAGAAATAATTGCAATTTATGATGCTGATAATACACCGGATAAAAATGCACTCAAATATTTGGCAGCTCAGCTTATATTAAATAAAGGACTTGGCGCAGTACTTGGCAAATTCAGAACTATTAATAAAAATGAAAACTTACTTACAAAGTTTATAAACATTGAGACATTAAGTTTCCAATCAATGCTTCAGGCGGGTAGATGGCAAATCCATAACATCGCAACGTTACCCGGAACTAATTTTGTAATGTGGACAAGCTTAATAAGAAAACTTAACGGCTGGGATGAAGAAGCACTTACTGAAGATTCTGAATTAAGTATAAGAATTTATCAGGAAGGATATAAAATTAAATATATACCTTACTCAGTAACCTATGAACAAGAACCACAGGAATGGAAAGTTTGGATTAAGCAGCGACTAAGATGGGTTAGAGGAAACCATTACGTGATTTCAAAGTTCTTTAAACAGATACCCCACTTTAAAAATAAGCGTCTTGCTTTTGATTTACTTTACAATCTTGCACTATACTATATCTTTTTCTTTGCAATTCTAATATCAGATTTTCTTTTTATAATCAGTGCAATGGATTTAGTTAGTATGTCTTTACCCGGCCCATATACAATTGTTTGGGTTATGGCATTTGTACTTTTCATATTCGAGATAATTGTATCTATTTCTTATGATGAAGAAGATAGTTTTGGAAAAATTTGGCTTATAGTGTTGATGTATTTCAGTTATTGCCAGCTTTGGATTTATTTGGTTATAAAATCTTTTTACATCGAGTACATAAAAAAAGAAAAACATGTATGGGATAAAACAGTAAGATTTGATTTAGCACCTGAGAAGAAAACAAAATGAAAATTAGAATAATAATATTATCACTTATTGTTTTATTTACTGTAAATAGTTTTGCACAACTATCTTTGTATAGTTCTGCTAGCTATGGTTATTATCAAAATCCACTTTATAATTATCAAGAACTTGATGACCAATTAAAACAAACTTATACAGAATTTAACTACTCGAAAGAATTTGATCGTTCCAAACTAAGCTTAAGTTACGTTAGTGGATTGGTTATATTTAACAGGTTTGAAGATAGAAATTATTATGAGCATAATTTAACGTCCACATATGCAATTGATTTCAAAGAAGAAAATCTTGAAAATGATTATAGTAAAGATGTATCAAATCTATCAATTAGTCCGCTGCTAACATTTTCTCTTAAAGTTGGTGGAAGACACGATAAAGAAATATTCCAAGACTTCAATAATTTTGGAACCAGTGCTTTAACTGCATACAAATTTTTAATTTCAGATGATTATTTTCTTGAATTTTCCAATACATTCGGTTATAGAGATTATTCCAACATTACTGTACTATCTAATATTACTGATATTGTAAATCTTCAGATAGGAAATAAACCTACCAGCACGTTTAACTATGGTCTTAATCTTTCAAGTGGTTTTAAATACTATACGGAATCAATCTACGATACAAGTAAATTTGAAGTTGCTAGAAGTTTTACTACCAAGTATACAGGTAAAGGAAAAACCGGTGCCAAAATTACAGTACCATCGGACAAAGGTATTCTGATTTCTCCTATGGCAAATGGTACAGCCCAATTTGTCGCTGATATTTTTATGCGCACTACTTTGGGGCAGACTTCTCTTCAAGCAAATTTATTGTATAGATATAATCCAAACACTTTAGTTAGATACCTTGCCCAATATGCGAACACAACTTTTCTTACTGAAGATATCTATAATGATTATTTCAGTTATGAAGGATATGAGATTAAATCTCAAATTACTCAAAAATTATTTTATGATATTGAATTAAAACTTGATTTGTCATTTCAACAAAAACTGTTTGGTGCGCCAGCTTTAGATTTGATTGGAAACAAAACTGCAGATCAGCGAGTTGATTTGCGAACGTTTAGTGAGCTGTATATTTCTCGATACTTTAACTTATCAGATAACGTTGGAATGGGGGTTGCACTAAGTTCAGGTTTTGTCCGTAATCAATCAAATGATGCTTACAATGATTTTTCAGCCTACTACATTTCTTTATCCATTGGTTTTGGCTTTTATACGGAGTTTTAAATGTTTCAAAAAATTATACTTTTTATTTTTTCACTTTGCACACTTACGATTGCAAGCGATTGGAATTGGCAATATCCAAAACCTCAGGGAAATAATCTGTGGGCAATAGAATTTTACAATGAACACTATGGGTATGCAGTTGGCGAATGGGGAACAATTTTATTTTCCTCAGATCATGGATTAACATGGGAAATACAATACGAAGCGGTTACAGACAATTTACGCGATATTGCTTTAGCGGATTCGGTTACTGCCTGGATTGTTGGGGATAATGGTATGATTTTAAAAACTACTAACAATGGATTTCATTGGATTGAACAAAATAGCGGGATACAGAATGGTTTGAATGCAGTTTGTTTTGTGGACAAAAATAATGGTTGGGCTGTTGGTGATAATAAAAGAATTATCAGAACAAGTGATGGTGGAACTAATTGGATAATTCAAGTAGTGCCACTATTGCCAAATAACATAAGCTTTAACGGTGTTCATTTTAATAGTTTAACAGAAGGTTGGATCGTTGGATCTGCAGGATATATACTTCATACAATTAACGGAGGAACAGATTGGATTGTTCAAAAGAATACCGGGGCAACATTACAGCAAATAAGGTTTATTAATTCTACTACCGGATTTGCTGTTGGTATAAATGGATCGATATTTAAAACAACAAACTCTGGTACAAATTGGAACTCTATCATATCTAACACAACTCTTGGTTTAAATGATATTCTTTTTTCTACAACATCGGACTTTTGGCTAGTAGGTGATAACGGATTAATACTCAAGTCCTCAAATTCTGGTGCCTCATGGTCCTCTGAAAATTTAGATACTTATGCTTCAATACATCATATCTCAGAATTTTCTGGAATAAAATTTATTGCCGGTGAATATGGTCTATTAGCAAAAAAGAATAACTCAGATCCCTGGGATTTTTGGAATAAAGGTATGAACATTAGTATTAACTGGGTAACATTTTCCGAAGATGTAAATGGATTTGGAGTTGGACAGTATGGAAGAATTATAAAAACAATTGATGGCGGAATAACTTGGAATGATATTCACAATGGAATTACAGGTGATTCGTTTTACGGTGCAGATATGTCTGATCAAAATAACTTATGGCTTGTTGGAGATCTTGGAGTTCTTTTACATACTTCTAATGGCGGTACTAACTGGATTCAACAAACAACTAATACAACTAACACCTTATTAAGTATTTGTTTTGTTGATGGAAATAATGGTTGGGCTGTTGGTGATTTGGGTGAATTAATTCACACAATCAATGGCGGCATAACTTGGGTTAAACAAATATCCGGCACAACTAAATTACTTTTTGGTGTAACTTTTATAGATCTAAATAATGGCTGGATAACTGGTGAAGATGGACTTGTACTAAGAACAACAAATGGTGGTGTTTCCTGGATTCAACAAAATAGTTCAACTACTAATGCACTTTTCTATCCACACTTTATTAATCTGAATATTGGTTATTGTGCCGGCTCCTTTGGTATAATAATTAAGACTACAAATGGTGGAACAACCTGGTTTACTCAAACAAGCGGCACTCCAAATAATATTTATCTTATTAAAGCCATATCAGAAAATTCTATTTGGGCAATTGGGGATACAGGTCTTGTACTTCATAGTTCAAATGGCGGATTAAGCTGGCAAAGTGAGTTTGCAAAAACAGGTTATGATCTATTTGGATTAGAAGTTTTTGATGATACCACAGCATGGATCTGTGGTGATAATGGAACTGTACTTGCAACAGGAAATCCCGGAAATGTCACAAGCATCAATGAACACGGATTTAATTATCTTGATTCACCTAAAGAATTTGAAGTGTTTCAGAATTATCCAAATCCATTTAATCCTACAACAAAAATTCGTTGGTATTCTGCATTGAGTGGTTGGCAAACATTAAAAGTGTATGATATCCTTGGAAATGAAATTGCAATATTAGTAAATGAATATCGTAATGCAGGCAAATACGAAATTGATTTTAATGCTAGCAGCTTACCAAGCGGAGTGTATTTGTACAGAATACAAGCAGGCAATTTTATAGTAACAAAGAAGATGATATTACTCAAGTAACGTGAGTGCTAAATGTTTAATTAAATTTAAATCGTTTAGAAGATATTATTCCTAAAAATAAAAGAGTCTTTTTATATTACTTCTATTACACTTTTAACTAATCTTGCAAAAATGTTTTTAACTTTGTCTGCTGTTTCAGTTACTTCGGAATGTGATAATTTTTGATTTGATATTCCTGCAGCAAAATTTGTGATGCAGGAAATTGCGGATGTTTTCATTCCCAAATATGATGCATAAACTGCTTCGTGAACTGTAGACATTCCAACAGCATCGGCACGAAACTTATCAAAATATTTAATCTCAGCCGGCGTTTCGTAAGTCGGCCCCTTTGTGTACCAGTAAACGCCTTCTTTAAGATTTATTTTTTCTTTTTCTGCTGCGGATTTTATCAGATTATTAAAATCATTATCTGGTAGATTTAAAGAATTATTTTTTCCTGATTGATTTGTTAACCCAATTAAATCAGTTAATTCCTTTTTGAGTAATATTCCGTTTAAAGATGTTGCTAACATCAAATCGCCGGGCACAAAATTTTTATTTATTCCACCAGCTGCATTTGTTAACAAAAGATGTTTTGCACCAAGTTTGTGTGATATAAAAACAGGAAGTATGCACTCATTAATATTATATCCTTCGTAAAAATGGATTCTACCTTGGAACAAAATTATTTTTTTGTTTAGATATTCTGTAAAATGAATTTTCCCTTTGTGTCCTGCTACTGTTGATGCAGGATAATCTGGAATATCAGAAGTAGAAATTGATTTGTGTATTTGCAATTGCTCTGCAAAATCTCCAAGTCCACTGCCAAGAATTATTGATATTTCAGGATCGAAAGGAGTTTCAGTCTTTAGAAAATCTAATAATTTTTTGTATTTAAAAGATAAATCAATCATCAGAATGAAAAGAATAATCCGGCTAGAGTCGCAGTCAATAAAGTTGTAAGCACACCGCCAATAACCGCTTTAATTCCAAGTGCTGCAATATCTGATTTTCTATTTGGTGCAAGCGGCCCAAGTCCGCCTATTTGAATAGCGATAGACGAAAAGTTTGCAAATCCGCACAGCGCATAAGTTGCCATAAGTATAGATTTTTCATTTACCAGTTTTCCTGTTTCTACAAGCGTTCCCATATCGGAATAAGCAACAAATTCATTTAAAACTATTTTAGTACCTAGTAAACTTCCAAAAGTAAGTGAATCCTGCCAAGGGACACCAATTCCGTATGCAACAAATTGCAAAACCATTCCAATTATTAATTGAAAACTTAAAGGTTGACCAAATTTTGAAATCAAATAAGAATTAAATCCAGCTAAATCTCCCAAACCGTTTAACAAATAATTAATCAAAGCAATAAACGCGATAAACGCAATTAACATCGCACCAACATTTAACGCTAACTGCAAACCATCACTTGCACCATTTGCTGCTGCCTCAATTACATTGCCTGAATTTTTTTCAATGGAAACTTTTACAGTTCCTTTTGTTTCAGAATTGGAGGTTTCCGGGATTAAAATTTTTCCTATCATCATTGCACCTGGTGCTGCCATAAAACTAGCACCAAGCAGTTGTGTTGCAAACATTTGCTGTGCTGTAAATAAATCAACACCATGGGAAGCGGCATACGAACTACCCAGAATTTGAATGTACGCTGCCATAACTCCACCCGCAATAGTAGCCATTCCACCAATCATAATTGTTAGCAATTCACTTTGCGTCATCCCCTTAATGAAAGGTTTTATCATCAATGGTGCTTCTGTTTGTCCTACAAAAATATTTGCTGTGCAGGATAAAGATTCAGCGCCGCTTGTGCCCATAACCTTTGCCATAACCCACGCCATTGCCTGAACAACTTTTTGCATTACACCTAAGTAATAAAGTACAGACATCAAACTTGCGAAGAAAATTATGGTTGGCAGAACTTGAAATGCAAAGAAGAATCCGAGATTGCCCTCATTACCCGGAGCGAGGGCGAGATTTCCGAAAACAAATTTTGCACCTTCTGTTGTAAAGTTTAATATCAAAACAAAAACGTAGCTGAGCGAATTAAAAAAATCTTTTGCCCAGCCAAGCGGAAAAAAGAATGATCGCAGAGAATCACCGCGAAGAATTAGAATTGCAAAAAATATTTGTAAAGCGAAACCTGAGATAACTAATCGCCAATTGATTTTCTTTTTATTGTTGGATATTACAAATGCAAATCCAATTAATAATGCTAACCCAAATATTCCGCGGATAAATGATTCAAAATTCATTAATTGCTTTCTTCAGTTGGAATATAATGGCATTTACGGCAGCGTGCTTCGTACAAATCTGCTGCACCAACAATCACTCGTTCTGATGAAGCAGTTTTACGCTGAGTCCTATCAGCCGGATTTCCACATTCAACACATATTGCTAATGATTTTGTAATGTATTCTGAAACTGAAAGCAACTGCGGCAACGGTTCAAATGGAATACCGCGATAATCCATATCCAAACCCGCAACTATAACCCGCTTGCCGTCATCCGCAAGTTTATTGCAAACATTAATTATATCGTTTGAAAAAAATTGTGCTTCATCAATTCCAACAACTTGTGCATCTTCAACTAAATCCAAAATTTCTTTTACATCTTTAATCAAAATGGATGGAAGAGATTGTTCGCTGTGGGAAACGATTGAATTGTTTGAATATCTTGTATCTATTATGGGTTTGAAGATTACAATTTTTTGTTTTGCAATTTTTGCTCTGCGTAATCTGCGGATTAGCTCCTCAGTTTTGCCGCTGAACATACAGCCTGTAATTACTTCAATCCAGCCGGAATCTTTTGGTACTGCATGTGGTTTTGGTTCCATAATTATTTGTTTAAATCCTTATCCCCAAAAGCGTGTGGTAATAATTCTGAAGTTTTAAAAATTTTGTATTCTTCTTTTTCGTTTGTGCAGATAATATCAATCTCGCCGCAATGATCAAAAATTATTTGTCTGCATGCACCGCACGGAGTAATATAATCAGATGAATCACTTGCAATAGCAATTGCTTTAAATTTTCTCTCACCTTCGGAAATGGCTTTAAAGATGGCTGTACGCTCCGCACAAATAGTTAAACTAAATGTGCTGTTTTCCACATTACAGCCAGTAAAAATTTTATCATCTTCAGTTAAAAGTGCGGCACCAACATGGAAATTGGAATAGGGAGGAAGCGCATTTGCTTTTGCTTCCACTGCATTGTGTGCTAATGTTTTGTAATTCATATTTTTATTTGGAAAAATATTCTTTAAATGTTTTTAATCAAATTTATTATTTCCTGCTTACTAACATATAAAAAGTAGGAGTAAAATATTTATTTATAATCCCAAATCTATCATTTGAAATAGTATTTAAAAGTATATCCAATTTTACAAATTTGCAGAAGCTAATTAATTTTAGATGAAAATTACTCCAGACAATTCCATTGTTTCCGTTAAATAATTCCTTAACTGAAAAATTTGTTTGCAGCGAAAATTCAAAATCATTACTGAATATTTTTTCCAAATCATTTAAAGATAAAAGCTGTGCAATATCACTACGATTATAATCAGCTTTGCGAAAGTATTTCAGAAAATATTTTTTTATTGATTCACGTCTTAACAAAGATACAAACGGTAACCCAAAATGTGGATCGCTAAAAATATTAAAGATTGAAAGTTTATTTGGAGAACTTAAATAAATAGTCCCATTGCTTTTTAAAACTCTTTTAACTTCCGAGTAAAAATCCTTTACATCTAACAAGTGCTCAATCACATCTTGGATGATAATTAAATCAAAAGACTGATTGGTAAAAGGTAGAATTAATGCACTGCCATTTACTAATTTTAGGTCCGTCATTTCGAATGAGTCTTCGACTGAGAAATCTTTCTCTCTTAAATGTACAGATTTATCAGTCGGGTATGAACCCTTCTTCGAAATGAGATTGTAGCGCTGACGTTGCAACCTTACTAAACTTAGATCTAAACTAACAACAAAATTATTTTTTGACAAAACTTTTGCTGTACCGCCTTCACCGGAGCCTAAATCCAAAACAGTTAAATCTTTAGTATTTAACATTTGATTGACAACCGATTGAACAAATTTCCCACGTTCGATTGATAGCTGTCTTGCGCGCTGCCATCGCTTGAAGTTTGGATGAGATTTATCAAGCCAGGCTAGTTTTTGGGTTTTCACTTCCACTCAGTTTTACCGGAAAGTGAGTTAAAGAAATTAACAACAATAAAAACTTCAAAAAGTATTTGCAGATAAATTATTTCATGAAAATTAAAATGGTGTCCCAGTTTTTTTTGATATTTAATCACAACAAAAAAATCATAAATAAGTTTAACCGCAAATGGCATTGCTAATATTGGTGATATTAAAAATAACCACACTGATAAAAGTGAAACCAAATTTATTAAATGCCAAAATCCCAAAAACATTTTTTGTTTTGCTAGATAGTAAAACGAGGTTTGTAAATGTCTTTTTTTCTGTTTGAAATAATTAGCAAAAATTATTGGAGCTGCAGAAAAAACAAAAGCATCTGGTTCTATAATTGTTCCGATTAACATTTTATTTTTTACGGCTTCGCGCAAAAGCAAATCATCATCTCCGGAAATTGTTTCAGTAGTGTTCGAATATCCGCCAATTCTATTAAATGATGTTTTCCTAAACGCAAAACTTCTTGCAGCGGCTGAATACGGAATGTTTAATCCCACTGCCGCTATAGTTAAATATGTGTTTCTTAAATTTTCAAACGCAGATATTTTTTCAACCAAAGTTTTACCAGATTCAATTGGAGCAACGCTAAAAACAAAATCAAATCCTTCATCCAATTTTCCTGCAATAGCATTTAACCAATATGCTTTGGGCACACAATCAGCATCTGTAATAGCTATAAAATTATTTTGTGCAGCTTCAATTCCGATTGCAAGAGCACCTTTTTTGCCTAAGATAGTTTTATTGTTTGCAGTTATCAATTTAAAATGAATTTTATCTTTTATTTTAGATTGAATCAATTCTGTGGTTTTATCAGTTGAACTATCATCAACAATTATTATTTCTAAATTCTCTTTTGGATAATTTAATTGTTCAATTGAATCAATAAGAGAATTAATATTTGTTTCTTCATTTTTTGCGGCGATAACAAGCGACAATTTTGGCTTGGTAGTTGTCGTATATTTTCGGCTTAACTGATGATTAAAACCTTTGTATACAGTTACTGCCGTAAGCAGAAACAGAATTATTATAAAATATGTCACGGATATCATTTTAAAAACACAATATTATTTATTTTGAAAAAAATATAAATTATTTTCAGTTAGATATAGTAAATTAAATTATTTTCATATAAGTTAAGCCGAAATAATACTAATCTTTTTACATTTTGAACTTTGCGGAATATTCTAAGTGTGATTGCTCGTCTTAATAATCACACAGATTAATCTTCGAAAACTATTTATTTAAAAATTACTTTATGAATTATTGTATGTTTATCAATTCAGCTAATTTAATTTCCTCAACAACTAATCACATTCAAATAACCAAAATGGAGACACTATGAAAAGAGCTCTTCTTTTAATGCTCGTTACGACTGTTGTTTTTGGCATTCTTTCATCATCAACAAATGCACAAAGTAATGTTGATAATGAATTGAAATGGTCAAGAATCCAAGCAGATAAAAATGCCGTATCACCAGTTCAATCAGATTACAATTATATTCAGGGACCACCTGTCTTTCAAAAATATGATTTTGGTGAAACTGATGTTTTAGTAATGCCTAACTATAGAATTTTGCCGGCAACGAATACTACTCAATCAGAGTTATCAATTGATATTCATCCATCAAATCCGAATATATTATTCGCAAGTGCTAATGCAACTAACTGGCCATTTTCAACAATTTGGGGTACTGGTGTATATTGGACTACAGATGCCGGTGCTAACTGGGGTGGAGCAAATAACCCTCAGCCATTATTTGGGTCAACTAATTATGGTGACCCTTCATCAGCAATTGGACCAAATGGATATTTTTATGAAGGCTATATTACTTTAGCTGGTGGAATGGGTGTGGCTACATCAACAAATAATGGTGCAACTTGGACATCATCAGTTGTTTCCGCGTTATCGAGCGATGACAAAAATCATTTAATGGTTGATAAACAAGTTACCAGTCCTTATGTAAATAGAGTTTATAATACATGGACAGATTTTAACGGCGGCGCAAATAACAATCAGGTTGTTGTTAAATCTTCAACTGATTTTGGGGCTACATGGGGCACACTCATTAATTTGAGTGCTTCGTTAAATCCTGGAAGTCACGGTCAAGGATGTAATGTTCAAACAGGACCAAATGGTGAAGTTTATGTTGTATTTGCTGTTTATGATAACTTTCCAAGTGGTGAAGACGCAATTGGTTTTGCAAAATCTACTGATGGCGGAGCTACATGGACTAAATCCAGAATTTATGGAGCTATGACTCCTAACGGAAACTTTAACTTTGGAATTAGAGGAAATCTAAAACCAACTTCAATCAGAGTCTCATCTTTCCCGTCTATGTCAGTTGACCGTTCAGGTGGCCTAAACAATGGTAATATATATATTGTATGGCCGCAAATAAATGTTGCGCCTGCTGGTACTGATCCTGATATTGTTTGTTTAACATCTACTGATAACGGCGCAACATGGAATGGTCCTGTTAGAGTTAATGACGATGCTCTTAACAATGGCAAAGAACAGTATTATCCATGGTGTACTGTTGATCAATCATCAGGTCAGTTAAATGTTGTATGGTATGATAATAGAAATACAACTAGTGATAGTACCGGTGTTTTTATGGGTAGGTCTGTTGATGGTGGCTTAACTTTTGAGAACTTTCAGGTTAGTGATCAAAACTTTAGACCAAAACCAATTTCCGGTTTAGCAACAGGTTATCAAGGTGATTACATTGGTATAGTTGCTGCAAATAACAAAGCCTATCCTTTCTGGATGGATGATAGAACCGGTAATTATCAAGCTTGGATAACTGAAGTTACATTTGGTCCTTCAATTGATCACACTCCGCTTACAAATACAGAAAATTTAACAGGTCCTTATGTTGTAAACGCAGTTATATCATCAGTAAATCCTTTAGTTGCCGGAAGTATAAAATTATACTGGGGCAGAGGTGTTGGTGCCTTAACTGATAGTGTTGTTATGACAAACACTGGTGGCAATAATTATACGGCAAATATTCCGGGTAACGGGGCAAATGCAGTTTATAATTATTATTTAGCTGCTGAAGATAACCAGGGATTCCGTTCTACATTACCTGGCGGCGCACCGACTAATTACTTTACATTTAGCGCTGCTACAGATGTAATTCCACCTGTAATTACGCATACGGCCATAGGAAATACAGCACAATTAAGATGGCCTATAGATGTAACTGCTGATGTTTCTGATAACATAGGTGTTGCATCTGTTGAATGTGAATTTAAACTTAACGGTGGAGCAGTGGTTACATTCCCAATGCCATTAATAAGCGGCAGCACGTATACAGGAACATTTACGGGTTCTGCTGCAATAAATGATGTTGTCGAATATAGAATTAAAGCCACAGATAACTCATCACAAAGTAATGTTGCATATAGTCCGGCTTCCGGATTCAATTCATTTACAATTATTGATGTTTTAGGATTAGTTCTAGTTGTAGATGATAATGTAACTTTGGATAATAGAATTTCACCTGATAAAGGCGGCGAAGTTGATGAATCTATACCTTTGGGTGCTTCAGCAACATTGTTTAATACTACGCTTACAGCTTTAGGTTATTTAGTTGAAGAGGTTACCTGGGCTTCATTAAATACTGCAAATCTTAATAATTATGATCTTGTAATTCTTGCCGCAGGAGATAATTCATCAACAATGTTTAACGATGCCGCAAAGAGAACAGCTATAACTAACTGGACTTTAGCCGGTGGTAAAACAATAGTTGAAGGTGGTGAAGTTGGATACATTTATAGAAAATCAACATCTGATCTTGATCCATTATTTAGACAGAATGTATTAAATGATAGTGCATGGATTAGTGATAGATCATCCAATAATCTAGTATTGGTAACACCAACACACCCAATTTTTACAACTCCTAATACAATTACTGGCCCTCTTACAGTTAACAACGGCAGTACATCATTTGGTGCTAGAGATGAAATGACCTTATTAAATAAAGCCGGCGTAACTAGAATAGCAAATTGGTCTGGTACGACAGTTCAAGCAAATGCTTCACTTATTGTTCATAATCCAAACAATGACACTGTTGTTTGCAGAAATATTTTCTTTACCTTTGCAATTTCTCTTTTAGCAGATCAAAATGTTGCTGCTGATCTGATCGAAAATGCTGTTGGATATTTATTTAGAGATATAGTTCCTGTTGAACTTACATCATTTACAGCTAATGTTAGTGGTAACAGTGTAAACTTAAGCTGGAATACAGCTACTGAATTAAATAATAATGGTTTTGAAATCCAGAGAAAATCAGCAAACAATCAATTTGTAAAAGTTGGTTATATTGCAGGATTTGGAACTACAACTGAACCAAAAGCATATTCATTTACCGATTCTAAAATTGCTGTTGGTAATTATTCCTACAGATTAAAGCAAATTGATTATGATGGTACTTATGCATATTCAGACGAAGTAAATGTTGATGTATCTGGACCAGCTCAATACAGCTTGGAACAAAACTATCCGAACCCATTTAATCCAAGTACATTAATAAAGTACTCGGTAGCACAGGATGGATTTGTAAATGTATCAATATTCAATTTACTAGGCGAAAAAGTTGCAACACTTGTAAATAGTAATATGAAAGCAGGAAGTTATGAACTTAACTTTAATGCTTCACAATTATCAAGTGGAGTTTACTTCTATTCAATAGAAGCAGGCAACTTTAAAGCAGTAAAGAAAATGATGCTAATGAAGTGATTTATCACTTCATTAGTAATCCCTATGGGAATGTTGATGAAGTAATTCTTGTCACCCTGAACTTGTTTCAGGGTAGCATTTAACTTAAAGATCCCGAAATAAATTCGGGATGACAGAATAAAGGCGAGTCATATGGCTCGCCTTTTTTATTAACTGTCCGATAAGTTTATTCTAGTCACTATTTATACAATCAATTATATTTTATAAATTTATATAAACAAAAAAAGGGAACAGGATGAATAGAATATTTGAAATAATTTTTTTATTGGTGACTATTACTATATTCAATTCAATTGTCATTGCTCAGACAGTTGAGCAAAAAAAATGGTTGTTTGATTTTTCTAATAAGTCTACTGAAGAATGGTTACAAAAACGAGCCGAGGCAGAGTCATTGGCTGCCATTTATAATATGCCTGTGCTAAAAATATTAAGTGATGGTACAATTATCGAATTGCAAAGATTCGAAAATGGTTTACCTGTTTATGATATGACAGATAACTTATCTGCCGCTGCTACCATTTCCACAAGATATGTTTGGCCTAATGGATTGGGTGGTTTCTCATTGACTGGGGAAGGACAGATATTAGGATTATGGGAAGCTGGAGGCACACCTCTTTTTACACATCAGGAGTATTACGGAAGAGTAACGCAGATGGATGCTGGGGGCAGCACTTCTGAACACGCATCGCACGTTGCTGGTACAATGATTGCGACTGGTATTAACCCAAATGCTAAAGGAATGGCATTTCTTGGAACAATTAATTCTTATACCTCCAGCAATGATCTTGGTGAAATCTCTACTGCATCTGCAAATGGTTTAAAAGTTTCAAGTCATTCCTATGGAAGTATAGAAGGCTGGCGAGATGATTATTTTGGCGATGGAAGATGGGCTTGGTTCGGAGATCCGACAATAAGCGAAAATGAAGATTATTCTTTTGGTTTGTATTCGTCAACTTCCAGCGCTTGGGATCAGTTTTTATATAGTGCTCCTAATATTCTTGTATGTAAAAGTGCAGGAAATGATAGGGGAGATGGACCAGGTCCAAATACTGAGCATTGGGTTTTTAATGGTGGATGGGTTTTATCGACCGTAACCAGGGAAAGAGATGGTGGCACAGAGGGTTATGATTGTGTTAACGACCCGAGGGGCATAGCAAAAAATACATTTACAATTGGAGCTGTGAATGATGTTCCAAACGGATACAAATCTCCTTCGGATGTAATTATGAGCTCATTCAGTAACTGGGGTCCACTCGATGATGGAAGGATAAAACCTGATGTGGTTGCAAATGGCGTAGGGCTTACTTCAGCTACTAATACGTCTCCAACCTCGTATGCAACTTTAAGTGGAACATCGATGTCAACTCCAAATGTCTCTGGCTCTGTAGCCCTTTTACTGCAACAGCAGTTGGATCTATACGGTATTAGTAACCCATTTCGTTCTTCAACAATGAAGGCTTTGTTAATTCACACTGCCGATGAGACTGGATCAGCGCTAGGTCCTGATTATATTTTTGGCTGGGGACTGATGAACACATATAAAGCTGCTCAGTTAATGATGCTTGATTACGAAATAGGTGTTAATAATCTTATTAAAGAAGTTAATTTAACTCAAGGAAATTTTTCTGAATTTCAGGTTCAATCAAACGGAACTGAACCTTTAAAAGTTACAATATGCTGGATTGATCCGGCTGGAACACCGCCTCCAGTTTCATTAAATCCACCTAACATAATGCTCGTTAACGATCTTGATTTAAGAGTTACCGATCCAGCTTCTACAGAGCATCAACCATGGATTTTAGATCAATCAAACCCATCTGCGGCTGCAACAAATGGAGATAATATCAGGGATAACATTGAGCAAGTTTATATTGAATCACCGACTGCAGGTACTTATACGATTAAGATCAATCATAAGGGAACACTAAGTGGTGGTTCACAAAATTTTTCAGTTATAGTTAGCGGCAATGTTGTTCCTGTTCCTGCAACAATTACTTTAATTGAACCAATTAACTCAGCTCAGGAGATTTTTCCAGGAGAGGTTTTATTTAAATGGAATCGTGCATCAAGAAGTATGTTGTATCAATTGCAAATTTCTAATGATTCAACATTTGCAACAACTATCTTTGATACATTGTTAAATGGTATTTACACCACTCTATATGATTTACCATCACAATCAACTGTATATTGGAGAGTGCGTGCTTCAAATGGCGGTGGTTATGGAGATTGGTCTTCAACTAATTACTTTACCACAACAGTGGCTTTGCCTTTAACGCCAGAATTATTGAGTCCTGAAGATAATGCAGTACATCAGGGACACAACTTAGATTTTGAATGGTCATCTTCTCAGTGGGCATCATCTTATAGAATTCAAATTGCAACTAATCAATTATTCACAAACTTAGTTGTTAATGATTCAACACTTACATCAAATTCTTATCAAGCAAATGGATTGGCGGAAGGAAAGAAATTATACTGGAAGGTGAATGCAAAAAATACATCTGGCACCAGTGCTTTTTCAAGTAGAAGAATTTTAACAACAAGATTATTTACACCACATACATTAACGGCAATTGCGGATGTAAACAATCATGTTGTCTTAAACTGGATTGATAGCTCGTCTATTGAAACTAAGTATTATGTGTTGAGGCGACAATCAACCGGAAGTTATTTTAGTATTGATTCTCTTGGCTCAAATCAAACGACGTACACAGATACTTCAGCACAATTGGGCGAATCATACTCCTATGCAGTTTATTGTGCAAATTCTATTGCACAATCTGATACAAGTAATGAAACTATATTAATCACCGTTAATGTTGAAAATGAAAATGAGTTGATTCCGATTGAGTATTCGTTGGAACAAAACTATCCGAACCCATTCAACCCAAGTACTTTAATAAAGTACTCGGTGGCACAGGATGGATTTGTAAATGTATCAATATTCAATTTACTAGGAGAAAAAGTTGCAACACTTGTTAACAGTAATATGAAAGCTGGAAGTTATGAACTTAACTTTAATGCTTCACATTTATCAAGTGGTGTTTACTTCTACTCAATAGAAGCAGGCGACTTTAAATCTGTTCGTAAGATGATGTTGATGAAATAGTTCTTGATACCCTGAATTAGCTTCAGGGTCTGACTTATGAGATTCCGAATCAAGTTCGGAATGACAAAATTAAAGCGAGCCATTTGGCTCGCTTTTTTTATATTAATTCATTACGTTTCGAATAGCATTTTATAAGGGGCTTATTATGGAACGTAAAATTTTATTTATTTGCTTTCTTATTCAGAGTGTTATCCTGCCACAAAATAATTTTATCAGACAAATCACAACTGGTGATTTTGATGCGAGGAATCCATTTATCTACAAAGATGAGTTTGGATCATATCCACCTATATTTTTTGAAATGCACAAGAACGGTCCCTCAAATATTTACCAGGTTAGTTATAATTCAGATGAACAGAATTTTAGTGATACTGTTGCGCTAACATTTGGTAATCATATGGATATCAATCCATCCTTTGAAAGAAATGTTGGGCTTATTTTTCAAACTGATAGAAGTAGCAATTGGGACATTGCCGTTTTACCGGACAGTAATAGTACCTGGGGTGAATTGAGGTATATAGCAAATACACCCGCAAATGAAGAACTACCTCAGATAATACAGTCCATGTATGGATTTCAAGATTCGATAAATATTCTATACAAGAGAGAGGATGAAATAGTTTTTACTACTTATGGAACCCAATACAATAATGAAAAAGTTTTATTTAGAAATAATTCTAATTTTTATTACTCAGATTTTGCCGGAACTATGATTGAATATTGGGGTGTGCAGGATGGTGTGTATGCATTTGCCGTTAAAATTGACACGGCAAAATTAAAAAGTATTGTTAGTAGGTTTAAACCTGCTGGAAGTGATTGGCAGGAAGAAGTATCATTGTTAGATGCATGCGATTGTTCTAATCTTTCCTCCCAGGTTTTAGGCTATTCCTTTTGGAACATTACTTATGAAGATACGCTGGATGGACAAAGAAAAATTTTTGGAATAGATAATTGGGCTGTACCTCCATTTATTTATGAAATTCCCATACAGCACGAGGGAAACCTTTCTTCATTTGATTTATATGCATTATTGATTGTAGGTAAAAATGAGAATCAAAAAATCTTTGATCCTGAATTGTATTTCCCGCATACATATCTTGTAAAAAACAATGAAACAACAAAAGTGCGTTTTGATTTGTATGATTATGGATGGTGGGGCTTGGATAGTCTTCACCAAGTTTCAATTACAAACTCACAGCTTGCAGTTGGTCCGATCGGTGCGGATAATAGTGGAATAGTTGTTTATACAGTTTGGGAAGACAGCATTGATGGCCACATCCAATTGTTTGGGGTACCAACTCATTTGCAATATGGTGCTGTAAAAGATGATTCTTACGCAAACAATTTTGTATTGTATCAAAACTATCCCAATCCATTTAATCCGTCTACAAAAATTGAATACAAATTATTTCAAGCCTCAGATGTAAAGTTCAATGTTTTTAATTTACTTGGTGAAAAAGTTTTTGAACTAAATTATGGCTATCAAACAGCAGGTAATTATAAGATAGATTTTAATGCTAAAAATTTACCAAGTGGAGTTTATGTTTATTCTATTTATACTAGCCAGAATAGACTAAGCAGGAAAATGTTGCTGATGAAATAAGTAAAACTAAAGACTTTAAACGAAATGGCGAGCATTATAACTTACTTTTTTAAGATTGTCATCACAATCGAAGTGAAGTGATCTGTAAAATAATTTAATAGATTGCTTCGTTCGAGGACCTGTCTGCCGACAGGCAGGCTCACTCGCAATGACGGGTGTGTATTAATAATCCTCTTCCAGCAGCCAGCCTTCTGCTAAATCTGGAGTAATTTCTGAAATGAATCGTGATGGTTTTGAGAGTGTCATCCCAGCTTCACGATCGTAAAGGTTCATTGGATAAGTAACAAACAAATTATTTTTAGCACGTGTAGAGGCAACGTACATCAATCTTCTTTCTTCTTCTAGGGTTTCTAAACTTTCAATCGATCTTGCAGAAGGGAAGTAACCTTCAACAGTGTGAATAATAAAAACAGAATGCCACTCCAAACCTTTTGCAGAATGAATGGTGGAAAGAGTTACATATTCTTCTTCTTTGTCTGTTGCGTTAATATCAACAACACTTTCAATAATCGGTTCAATAGCCATATCGGAAAGTAAGGAATCAACCGAAGTATAATTCTCAACAATATTCTGAAATATTTCTAAATCTTTTTTTCGTTTATTCCAATCATCATAGTTTGCTTTGAATAAATCCCAATAGTAATCATAAACTTTTTGCACCATTTCTGATGGAACTAGTTTCTTTTTCTGAAGTTCGTATAAGAGATAGAACAATCTACCAAGATTGCGATGTTTAAATCCAGGCTGCTGGTCGGGTTCAGCTTTAATTGTAATTCTTGCAGTTGCCAGTTCATCCAATATTCTTTGAGCAGTTTTAGGTCCAATGCCTTCGTGCAAAAGTAAAACTCTATACCAGCTTATAACATCCTTTGGATTTACAACAATTCTTAAAAAAGCCATTACATCTTTAACGTGTGCGGTTTCAACAAATTTCATTCCGCCAAATTTTTGAAAAGGCACATTTGCTTTTGCTAGCTCAAGTTCCAGATCAAATGAAAAGAAAGAAGAACGAAACAGCACAGCAATATCTTTTAAGGGAACGCCTTCTTCTCTTAAATCAAGAATTTTTTCGACAATAAATTTTGATTGAAGATTTTCTGTGGACGCAGCAACAATGTTCGGAAGCTGTCCACTTCCTCGTCTCGAGTAAAGATCTTTTTTATATTTTTCAATTGCCGCTTCGTTAATACGATTTGCAAAGTCTAAAATAGACTGAACACTCCTATAATTTTCTTCAAGCTTAATAATTTTTACATCATCAAAAAGTTTTGGGAACTGCATGATGTTATGGAAATCAGCACCGCGGAAAGAATAAATTGACTGAGAATCATCACCAACCACCAATACGTTTTTACTATACTGTGCTAGTCCTTTTACAATTTCAGATTGCAAATAATTCGTATCCTGATATTCATCAACCATTACAAATTTAATTTCTGAAAGAAGAGATTTTACCGCAGGACCGCCTTTATGGAGAAACTCACGTAAGTAAACAAGCAGATCATCATAATCAAGAAGATTGTTTCGGCGTTTATACTCTGTAAATATTTTTTGAATCTCCAAGATTTTATCTAACAAAGGAATAAAATGCGGATAATCGTTTTCAATTATCTCCTCAACTTTTCTTCCAGTGTTTACACTTAAACTAAAAACTTTGTTGAGAGTTTGTTTGTTGGGAAATCTTTTTTCTTTTGTGATGAATCCATCCTGTGAGCGAATAAGATTTATCACATCAGCACTATCACCCTGATCAAGAATCGTGAAGGACGAATCAAGTCCGATTACTTTTGCATATTTTCTAAGAGTAAGATTTGCAAACGAATGAAATGTGCCGCCACGAATTTTTGAGCATCTATCATCAAGCAGCATTGATGAGCGTTTCATCATTTCATTAGCAGCCTTACGCGTAAAAGTTAAAAGTAGAATCGAGTTTGGATCATAACCAAGTTCAATTAATCTTGCAACACGAAAGACTAACGTACGAGTTTTACCAGTTCCTGCACCTGCAATTATAAGATAACAACCATTTACCGCAGAAGCGGCTTCAAATTGTGATGCATTTAATTCTTCGCGGTAATTAATTGTAAAACGGGCTTCGTCCGTTTGTTGAACCAAGCCCGTTTGATTAAGTCTTTTTAAAGTATATTTTTTCTGATTCATCTACGCAGTGCTTTTGGCTTTCCTAAAATTTCTGAAAAAAGTATATACTCTCTAACAGTTCTTGGATTTTTCAATTTACGATTAAACTCAGTTATAGCAGCTTTTCGAATTCTAGAGCTGGCTAAAACACTTTCAAACTCTTTTGCACCTTCTTCAATTTTTGAATCAACTTTGGATACCTGCTTTGTAGCAGGAATATATTTGTATGATGTGTTTCTATCGTAAGTTTTTCTTGAGCCAACAGGTTTTTGATCCTGCACACTTCGCTGCATTCGTTTATCAACAATAAGATCAAGATCCATATCTTTTATTTCACTCGAACTATATATATCTGATGATTCAACTTGTTTAGGTTTTGGCTGATCAGGAATCTTTAAATTACCTTTAAACATATTTTCAAGTTCACGCAGTATATCATATTCCTCATTCTTCTTAACCGCAACATCAGAGTTCAGACTAGTACTTTTTTGTTGATAAGAAATCGAATCAGTTTCCCGTTCTCTAGGCAAAGGATTTTGCTTCGTCGGCCCTTTCTTTTTAAAGAAAGAGCTTAAGAAGCTAAAAATCAATATGCCGTAAATCAGATATTGAAATAAATCATCCATCGGTTTTTTTCTTTTCTTCCGGTTGTGATATTGATGTTCTCATATCCGTATCAGCTTGAATGTTTTTAAGATTATAATAATCCATTACACCAAGATTACCTTTTCTAAATGCATCAGCAATTGCTCTAGGAACCTCTGCTTCTGCTTCAACAACTTTTGCTTTCATCTTTGAAACTTCTGCTATGTTCTCCTGCTCAGTTGCAACTGCGGCAGCTCGTCTTTCTTCAGCTTTTGCTCTTGCAACTTTAAGATCCGCTTCTGCCTGATCAGTCTGTAAAATCGCACCAATGTTTTGACCAATATCAACATCGGCAATATCTATTGAGAGTATTTCAAATGCAGTTCCACTATCTAATCCTTTTGCTAAAACGGATTTTGAAATCTTATCAGGATTTTCCAGCACTTCTTTGTGAGACTGACTGGAACCGATAGTGGACACTATACCTTCACCAACTCTTGCCAGAATAGTTGCTTCTCCGGCGCCACCCACTAATCTTTCAATATTAGCTCGAACAGTAACTCTTGCGATAGCCTTTAATTGAATACCATCTTTTGCAACCGCAGCAACCAATGGTGTTTCAATTACTTTTGGCACTACAGACATTTTAACTGCCTCAAGTACATCTCTACCTGCAAGATCAATTGCGGTAGCACGTTCAAAAGTCAAACCAAGATTTGCTTTGTCAGCAGAAATTAATGCATTTATTACCTTAGTTACATTTCCCCCCGCCAGATAATGTGCTTCAAGTTTTGCTTGATCAATAGTTAATCCTGCTTTTGTAGCTGTAATCATGCTTCTAACGATTAATACCGGCGGTACTTTTCTTAATCTCATTCCGACTAAGTCTCTAACTATTTTTACTTTTACTCCGGAGAAGTAAGCAGTAATAAATAAGCCAAGCGGAACGAAATAAAGAAAGAGAATTAAGAATAATGCAACCGCAATTATAATTACGATTGACAATCCTGTTAATGCTTCCATTTATACTCCATAAGTTATTTTGAAATATTACTTTAAATTAATAAACTGCTAAACAGATATCTGCCATTTAATGTGCCCGTATGACCAATAGTAAGATTTTATGACAGGTATATTATCGATATTGCAGAATAATTTTTCTTTCTGAAGCCAAATTATGGAAAATTTTAACCAAATGTACTGGCATTTGAATTGCGCCTATTAAATAGCTAAACTTCAAAAAATGAATATATTCGAATCATTCATTATACGCTGGCTTGATATGGGTCTTTAGTTATTGTTATATTTCAATTGTGAAACGAATTTAGAGAAGAATTTGTTTCATTATTAATCAAATTAAGGAGTAATATGGACGGAAATTTCTCAGATAGATTGCAGGATGTAATTAGACTTAGTAGAGAAGAAGCTCTTAGACTTGGACATGATTATATTGGAACCGAACATCTATTGCTTGGAATCATTCGTGAAGGACAAGGAGTTGCTGTAAGAATTTTAAGAAATCTTGATAGCGATTTAGTAAAACTTAAAAAAGCTATTGAAGATACAGTTAGAACTTCCGGCGGAACTTTAACAATTGGAAATATCCCACTTACAAAACAAGCGGAAAAAGTTCTAAAGATTACACAAATCGAATCTAAAATTTATAAAGCTGATGTTATTGGAACGGAACATCTACTTCTCTCATTACTTAGAGATGAAGATAATATTGCTACGCAAATTTTACATCAGTTTAATGTTACTTATGATTCAGCACGATCAGAACTTAATTCAATGCTGAGCGCTAAAAACCCCAAAGATCCTGGACAAAAAGTTCCTCTATCAATGGATAAAAAAAATGATAAAACCAAAACCCCTGTGTTGGATAACTTTGGTCGTGATCTTACAAAACTAGGGATGGAAGATAAGCTTGATCCGGTTGTTGGAAGAGAAAAAGAAATTGAACGCGTTGCACAAATTCTAAGCAGAAGAAAAAAGAATAATCCTGTTTTAATTGGTGAACCGGGTGTTGGTAAAACTGCAATTGCTGAAGGTTTAGCACTTCGTATCATCCAGAAAAAAGTACCAAGAACTTTGCAGGATAAACGAGTTGTTACGTTAGATCTTGCAGGACTTGTTGCAGGAACAAAATATCGCGGTCAGTTTGAAGAGAGAATGAAAGCTTTGATGAATGAACTTGAAAAAGCTGAAGATGTAATTCTTTTTATAGATGAACTTCATACAATTGTTGGTGCGGGCGGCGCAAGCGGTTCACTTGACGCTTCAAATATGTTTAAACCAGCTTTAGCTCGAGGCGATATTCAATGTATTGGTGCTACAACTTTAGATGAATACAGAAAATTTATCGAGACAGATGGAGCGCTTGATAGAAGATTCCAAAAAGTAATGGTTGATCCTCCAACGTATGATGAAACAATTCAAATACTTGAGAACATTAAATTTAAATATGAAGAGCATCATCGCGTTCGTTACTCTTCAGATGCAATTCAAACAGCAGTTAAATTGAGTAATCGATACATAACAGATCGTCATCTTCCAGATAAAGCCATCGATGTAATTGATGAAGCAGGTTCAAGAGTTCATATGGGCAACTTTGAAGTTCCACAAGATATTCTTGATCTTGAAGAAGAGATTGAAGGTGTAAAAAAAGATAAAGCGCGCGTTGTTAAAATGCAGGATTATGAGGAAGCCGCACGCTTGCGTGATAAGGAAAGAAACCTTCTTTCTGATCTTGATACTGCAAAACGAGAATGGGATACGAAAACAAAAGACATCGTGCACGATGTAAGTGAAGATGATATTGCTACTGTTGTTGCAATGATGACAGGAATTCCTGTTAATCGTATCGCTCAAACAGAATCTGAAAAATTGTTAAAAATGGCTGATGCGCTAACTAAATCGATTGTTGGCCAGGATGAAGCAGTTCAGAAACTTACAAAAGCAATTCGCAGAACTCGTGCTGGATTAAAAAGTCCAAATCGTCCTATTGGTAGTTTTATTTTCTTGGGTCCAACCGGTGTTGGTAAAACGGAATTGTGTAAAGTGCTTGCAAGGTATTTATTTGATAGCGAAGATGCGCTTGTACGAATTGATATGAGCGAGTATATGGAAAAGTTTTCTGTATCAAGATTAGTTGGAGCGCCTCCAGGATATGTAGGATATGAAGAAGGCGGACAGTTGACTGAAAAAGTTAGACGTAAACCTTATTCTGTTGTTTTGTTCGATGAAATTGAAAAAGCACACCCGGATATATTTAGTTTGCTGCTTCAGGTACTTGATGATGGTACTTTAACCGATTCTCTTGGAAGAAAAGTTGATTTCAAAAATACAATTATAATTATGACATCTAACGTTGGAACCAAGGACATAAAAAATATCAGTAAGTTCGGGTTTGGCGGAGATGACAAAGCTGATAAATATTCTAGTTTGAAAGATACAGTTGAAGAAGCGATGAAGAGATTATTTAATCCTGAATTCTTAAACAGAATTGATGATACAATTGTATTCAGAAATCTTGATAAAGAAGACATCTATAAGATTATAGATATAGAAATAAAAGATTTACTTACAAACATCAAAGAAAATAAATTAACCCTGCAGCTTGATGAAAGTGCAAAAGAATTTTTAGTTAACAAAGGATTTGATGAAAAATTTGGTGCTCGTCCATTACGCAGAGCATTACAAAAATATGTTGAAGATCCGTTAGCTGAAGAAATATTGCGTGGTTCATTTAAAGAAGGTACAACAATTATAGCCAAGCACGTAGAAAATACTGAAGACTTAGTTTACTTTGATGAATCATTAGAGCATCCCGATCCAAATGTGCAGCCGGAAAAAACTGATTTGGGTGAAAACTGATATTTTTTTTTCTAATTACAATTTAAGCGCATTCTTTAGGATGCGCTTTTTTTTGTTTATTTTTACACACAATAATTAAAAAACTAAGCAGCCAATGAGTAAATTAAATCAGGTTCAAATAAGGGATAATCTTACAAGATTTTCAGGCTGGCATTTTGAGAATGAATCTATCACAAAGCAATTCCAGTTTAAGGACTTTATTGAAGCTTTATCATTTGTAAATGCTGTAGGTTTGGAATCTGAAAAGATAGATCATCATCCTGATATTTTAATGTTTGCATGGAATAAAGTTAAAATAACAATATCAACACATAGTGCAAGCGGTGTAACAGAAAAAGATTTTGCGCTTGCACAAAAAATAGAGGAACGAAAAAAATGAGCTCGCGTTTAGATGAACTTTTAGATAAGTACGATGAAAATCCTTTGGACCCGGATATTATTTACAGCATCGTCAAAGAATATTTAAAAACTAATATGGATGATCAAGCCGAAGAATTTCTAAAAGATCTTTTGAAAAAAGATCCTAAATATGTTCAGGCTTACATTACTTTCGGAAACCTAAAAGAAAATAACAACGAAATTGAGGATGCCGAATATTATTATCGCACCGGATTAAAAATCGCCAAAGAGTTAAGTGACACTAAAGCAGTAAGAGTTTTGGAGGATTATCTTGATGAACTTGAATAATGAAGATGTTATCAAAATATTTAAAAGTACCGAAGCACTGTTGGAAGGACATTTCTTGCTGACGTCAGGCAGACACAGTAACCAATATTTTCAGTGTGCAAAAGTCTTGCAGTATCCAGATTATACTTCGCAAATTTGTTCCTTGATTGCAAATCATTTTAAGGATTTTGAAATTGATACTGTAATTGCACCTGCTATGGGCGGAATGATTGTTGGATACGAAATAGCGCGTCAATTAAACAAACGATCAATCTTTACCGAAAGAGAAAATAAAGAGATGACACTGCGCCGTGGATTTTCATTATCCAAGGGTGAAAAAGTTTTAGTGTGTGAAGATGTTGTTACAACAGGTGGGTCAGTTTTTGAAGTGATAGAAATAGTTAAAAAATATGATGCTGAAATAGTTGGAATCGGAAGTATTGTTGATCGCAGTAACGGCAAAATTGATTTTGGTTTTGATTTTTTTCCTTCTCTGAGATTAAACGCAGTTTCATATCCTCCTGAAGATTGTGCGATTTGCAAAGAGGGAAAATTAGAATTAGTTAAACCTGGCTCAAGAAAAGTTTTTTAATCACTTTCAATAGAACCAAATGAAAAAATATTTATTATTATTTACACTCATACCTTTAATATCATTTCCACAAATAAATTTTGATCAATACTTCGCAGATAAAACTTTAAGATTGGATTATTATCATACAGGAAATGCAACGGAAGATTCTTATTCTATAGATGAATTGATAGAAGAACCCTATTGGGGTGGATCAAAAACCAATCTGCTTGATAAGTTTGATTACGGCAAGTATAAGTTTGTTGTAAAAGATTTTGTTTCAGGAAGAGAAATTTATTCACATACTTATGCTACTTTGTTTAGCGAGTGGCAGACAACCGATGAAGCAAAGCAAACAACAAAAAGCTTTAGTGAAACAATTGTTTTTCCATATCCTAAAAACAATGTTATGGTAGAATTCTATTCAAGAGATAAAAAAAATATTCTGCATAAAAAGTTCGAATATGTAATTAATCCAAATAGCTATTTTGTTAAAACAGAACGCACACTTGAGTACCCGAATTTTAAAGTCGTAAATAATATCGATTCTGATCAGGCAGTGGATATAGTTATTATTCCGGATGGCTATACTTTGGATGAAATGAATAAATTTATAAAAGATTGTGAAAAATTTGCAGGGTTTCTTTTTAACGCATCACCTTACAAAGAAAATAAAAATAAATTTAACATTTGGGGAATTGAAGCTCCATCAAAAGAAAGTGGTACTGATATTCCGGCAGAAAATGTCTGGAAAAACACTATTGTAAATTCTAGATTTTATACATTCGATCTTGATCGATATTTGATGACAAATGATAATAAATCCTTACGCAACATTGCATCAAACGCTCCTTACGATCAAATTTTTATTTTAGTAAATACAACCAAATACGGTGGTGGTGCTATATATAATCATTATTCAGTTTGTGTAAGTGATAACAATTATAGTGAATATATTTTTACACACGAATTTGGGCATGGATTTGCAGGACTTGGAGACGAATATTACACATCAGATGTTGCTTATAATGAATTTTATCCACTCGATGTTGAACCGCTTGATCCAAATTTAACAACGCTTGTTAATTTTAAATCCAAGTGGGAAGACATGCTTGATAGCAAAACACCTGTTCCAACTCCGTCAACTAAAGCGTTTAACAGTACTGTCGGTGTATTTGAAGGCGGTGGTTATGTTGCTAAAGGTGTTTACAGACCTATGCAGGATTGTTCTATGAAATCAATTTCAGTTGATAATTTTTGTCCTGTTTGTAAGCGTGCAATAAAACGAATGATAGATTTTTACAGTGAATAACCAGAAAGAAAATTTTGAATCAAAAAAAATTACATAAAACTGTTGAAACAATAGCATCACAAAAATTTGTCTCTGATGAAGAGATGCTTACTACAGTAATTAATGAAATAGTACACGACCCGGCAATTGGATTTACAGGTGGCAGAATCTGGAAGTTGTATCCTGAGAAAGAAGGTTATAAACTGCTTTATCAAACCGGCAAAATGGAAAAGATCGAAAAGGATTTTATTATTCGGGCATTAGAATATCCGGTATTTGAGCAGCTTGCACAGTCTAGAACAATTCTTGGACATGAAACAATTGAAGCCTTGAGAAAAAAAGGTATCTTTAAATATTCTGCTTCTGGTGTTGGACATAAATCTAAATTACATGGGAAACCATTTTATCAATATGTTCTGGCTCTAAACTCTAAAAATATTGATGACGAGCTAAGAATTAATCTAAGCATTATTGCAACTGCATTAACATCGCAAATAAAGCAAAGAAAAATTTCTTTAAGTGCTAATCTCTTAAAAGCAGATATTGACAAAGCGAGACAACTGCAAAAAAGTATTTTACCTGAGCATGAATATAAATTTCATCATTTTGATATTTATGGTATTACTGATCCCGCAGAAATTGTTGGCGGAGATTTCTTTGATTATTTAGATATTGGTGATAACAACGATAGAATCGGAGTTACTATTGGTGATGCAGCAAGTAAAGGTGTTGCTGCTGCTGCCGAGGCAATGTATGTTTCCGGTGCCCTTAGAATGGCTACTACTTTTGAGATCAAAATTTCTTTAATCTTAAAGCGAATGAATGAACTTGTTAATAAGATTTTTGAGGATGATAAATTTACTTCTTTATTTTATGGTGAGCTTTCTACTTATAAGAATGGGTTATTTCTATACGCAAACGCCGGACATAATCCGCCAATGTTTTATAAAAGCGCAAAAAATAAAATAGAACTGCTTAATCCAACTGGACCTGTTTTAGGGCCCGCACCACAATCAAAATATTTTGTTGAAAACATTAATATTTATCTAAACGATATTCTGGTTTTATATTCTGATGGAGTTACCGAAGCGGCTAATTCAAAGTTTGCATTTTACGGCGAGCAACGATTGATGTCTATGATAAAAAAACTTAAGGATAAAACTCCTAAAGAGATAGCTCTTGGGATATTAGAAGATGTTATAAATTTTTCTACAAATGGATCTTACACTGATGATAAAACAATTGTGGTAATAAAAAGAACATCGTAAACCAAAAACAATCTTATTAATAGTATGCTAAAATCAATCAATCCGGCAAACGGTAAAGAGATTAAATCCTACAATGAAATGTCCAGTGAGGAATTATCGCAAATCATTTCGTCGGCTGATAATGCATTTACAAGTTGGAAAGAAACTTTATTTACCCATCGTTCAGAATTAATGAAGAATGTTGCAAAAGTTCTAAGGGAATACTCTGAAGAATATTCTGTGTTGATGACAATGGAAATGGGAAAGCCCATTACACAATCAAGAGCAGAAGTTGAAAAGTGCGCATGGGTTTGTGATTATTATGCCGAGAGTGCAGAACAATTTTTAGATGATGAAATAATCAAAACGGAAGCCACAAAAAGTTTTGTCTCTTTTCAACCACTTGGCGTGATACTAGCAGTTATGCCATGGAATTTTCCATTCTGGCAGGTATTTCGTTTTGCTGCCCCAAATTTAATGGCTGGCAATGCAGGATTATTAAAACATGCTTCAAATGTTTCCGGTTGCGCATTAGCAATAGAAGATGTTTTTAGAAAAGCAGGATTTCCTGAAAATCTTTTTCGAACTTTATTGGTAACTTCAAAAAATGTAAATGAAGTAATCTCAAATAAAAAAGTTAAGGCCGTAACACTAACAGGAAGTGTTCCTGCAGGAAAATCAGTTGCTTCACTATCGGGAAGTTTAATCAAAAAAACTGTTTTGGAATTAGGTGGAAGTGATCCATACATTATTCTTGAAGATGCTGATTTAGAGAAAGCTGCATTGTCTTGTGTAACGTCTCGTTTGATAAATGCTGGGCAAAGTTGTATTGCAGCTAAAAGATTTATTATTGTAGAAAGTATTTACGATGAATTTGAAAAGTTATATTTGGATTTGATGTCAAAGAAAAAAATGGGCGATCCTTTTGATGAGAAAAATGATTTAGGACCACAAGCAAGCATTCAGCTTAGAGATGAATTGCATGCTCAAGTTTTAAGAAGTATTGAGCAAGGTGCTGAGTTGGTTCTTGGCGGAACAATTCCTGATATGGAAGGGGCTTACTATTCACCAACAATATTAAAAAATGTCAAGCCGGGTATGGTTGCTTTTGAGGAAGAATTATTTGGCCCTGTAGCAGCATTAATAAAAGCAAAAGATGAAGATAACGCAATCAAGCTTGCTAATAAAAGCATTTTTGGTTTAGGCGCTGCAATTTTTACAAAAAGTTCCAACAGGGGAGAGCTAATTGCCAAAGAAAAGTTAAACGCGGGTTGCTGTTTTGTAAATGATTTTGTTAAATCTGATCCAAGATTACCATTTGGCGGAATAAAAGAATCAGGTTACGGAAGGGAACTTTCTCCATTCGGAATAAAGGAATTCGTAAACATCAAAACAGTGTATGTAAAATAATTATAAAATATTTTTTATAATTCTTGTAATGCCATCGAAATTATTGTAATCATCAAAAGTTGCAATCACTTCCAGATCTACTTCAACCTTCTCACCATTTATTTTAAAGTATACGCTACAACGGGAGTTTATTCGTATATTTCTTTGAAGTTCTTCTAATAAAATTTTTGTTTCATTTTCATGAAGTTCCATTGGAATAATAGATTTTATGCTCATTCTTCTTAAATCAAAAAGTGAGTACCCTAAAAAATGAATAAACTCAGAATTGGCGTCGATAATCTTTCCAGAAACATCTGTAAGAAACATTGGGTTAGTAATTTTTGGGAAAATACTTTTGTACTGATTAACAATCTTTCTCTGGTTTCTCCTATCAGACTCCAGGTCAGAAATTTTTTCTCTTAAATTAACAATCTCACTTAACAATTCTTTTTCCGTAATTACAACATCGTTATGTATGTAATGATTCATAACTTTCCCCTAAAAATGGGTTATTAAAATGGATTATAATAACTAACTAAGGCTTATTTGTAATTAAAGTAAATAGTTAGTTTACACTATTTTTAAAAAATTTAATGCGTTTTTAATCAAAAAAAAATAAATAGCGTGTAACTATTGCTAAAAGAGAATAGATTTAACTAACTCCAGCAGGTCCTTTTTCATAAAAGGTTTTGAAAGGTAATGTGTGCAGCCTATACTTAAAAATTCTTCCTTTTCGCCTGTCAAAGCAAATGCAGTTAAGGCAACGATTGGAGTGCTTTTGTATTTACTGAACTTTTTTATTCTTTGTGTGGTTTCGATTCCCGATAGACCTTTACCCAGATTAATATCCATAAAAATAAGTTTGTAAGATTTTGTCTTAACCAGTTTAATGGCCTTTTCTCCGGATTCAGCGGAATCAATATTGCAAATATTTTTAAGGAATAATCTTATTATATCTCGGCTAGCTTCATCATTATCAACTATTAAAATATTTGGTAAATCACTGTGTGAAAAATCTTTTTCGGGATTAGAATCTAATTGTTCAACCGAACCATTCAACTCATTTTTTAATTTAAACTGATGCAATGGGAACAACACTTCAAATGTTGATCCTTTTCCTAATTGACTATTTACTATTATTTTGCCAGACATTAATTCAATAAATCTTTTTGTGATGGTTAGCCCAAGTCCGGTGCCATCAAATTGTCTGCTTAGCCCTTCGCTAACTTGTCTAAATTCTTCAAATATATTTTTTAAATTTTCTTTTTTGATACCAATTCCGGTATCCATAACAGTTATAGATGCAAAATCTTTTTTATCTTTATTAATAATTTTCACTTCAATCGTTATGGTACCATTATGTGTATATTTAATAGCGTTACTAATTAGATTATTAAGAATCTGGAATAACAATTGTTCATCTACATAAGCATAAACATCTTTTTTTGATTTTTTTGCAAGAACTGATAAGCCTTTTTTAGCCCCGATTGACTTAAACAGTTTAAGGTTTTCATCCACAAAAATATTTAGATCTACTTCTGAGTATTTCAATTCAAGTTTATTTGCCTCAATTTTCGAAAGATCAAGTACAGAGTTGAGAGTTTCCATCAATCTTTTACCGCTTGATAAAATCATTTCTGCCATATCTGAAAATTGCGGTTTTTTAATTTCATCTCGTAAAATTTCGGCAAATCCTAAAATGCCTACCAATGGCGTTCTAAGTTCATGACTAATACTGGTAAAGAAATTACTTTTTAATCGGGAAGCCTGTTCTGCTTTTTCTTTAGCTACAATTAACTCTGATTCATTCTTTTTTAATTCTGTAATATCAAGGCTAACACCTGCAAGTGCAACTGGTTTTCCTGAATCATCCGTAATTAATGAAGTGGAAAGATGTATTGGAAATTCCTCTCCATTTTTTCTTTTGTTGATAAGCTCACCCGTCCATCCGCCGGCTAATGTTTCGGGATATATCTTTTTTACTACTGCAGGATCACTCTTTTCTGAACGGACAAATGTAATTGGTTTACCAACAAGTTCTGCTAACGAATAACCATAAACACGACTAAAAGATTTATTAATAAAAATAATTTTATCACGCATATTAGTAATACAAACACATTCTGATACACTTTTTAATGCATGAGCAAGAATAATTATTTTTTCATCCGCTAATTTTCTTTCTGTTATATCAGTTATAAATCCTTCAAGGCAAATAACCTCTCCCTTATCATTATAAATGGCACAACCCTTCTCCCAAACCCATTTTTCAAGTCCTTGCCAGGTGGTTATACGGTATAACATCGTAAACTGTTCGTGATTATTAATGGCATTTTGAACAGCTTCATACACAAGCAATTGGTCATCTTTATTGATTAAGTTAGCATAACTAACTACTTTATCTTTTATAAGTTCGTCTTTTCTATATCCGGTTAATTCGTAACAGCCATCACTTACGAATTCCATTGTCCAATTAATATTGTTAGCACACCTATAAGCCATTCCCGGCAAATTACTCATAAGTGTAGAGATTTCTCTTCTCTGCTCAGAAATTATTCGTTCAGAAATTTTTCTCTGTGAAATATCTCGGACAATTGCTTGTAGATAAATTTCACTTTGTAATTCAATTCGTTTTAAACTTACTTCTGCATCAAACTGGCTTCCATCCAATCTTTTATGTTTCCATTCAAAAAACTGTGGAGTTCCACTCAGTGCGTTGGTCAGTTTCTCTTGTGCCTTACTTTTAGATGAATGTCCATCGGGCTGAAATTCGGGTGAAAATAGATAGGGGTTTTTACCAATGATTTCATCTTTTGCAGCTTTAAACATTTCTTTGGTTTTATCATTACAATCAATAAATACATCTTCTTTCATTAAAAAGATTGCATCATTAGCAGATTCAAAAAGTGTTTTAAATTTTAATTCATTTTGTTTTAGGGAATTAAGAGCTTTTAGTTTTTCAGTTACATCTGTAAAAAAAATTGCAATAGTTTTTTCTGATAATTTCATTACAGAAAATTCATAAACACCTTTAAAGTGAGCATCTTCATAAAATAAATTTTGATTAAGTAGCGACTGCCCAGTATTAACAACTGAAATAAATTTCTCTATTAAGCTATCTTTTACAAGTCCTGGAAAGATTTCTTGAATTTTTTTTGATATTAAAGCATAAATATCTATTTGAAGAATGTTAACAGCGGATTGGTTAGTAGTAATTAGAATCAAATTATTATTCTCATCCAGTCTGTAAACAAGAACTCCCAACGGCGAGGCATCCAACATATTCTGCAAACTTTGAGCTAGGTTTTTGGCTTTAACCTCTGCATCTTTTTGAAAAGTGATATTATCAAATACAAAAAATATTTCCTTTGCCTTATTTTGTTCGTTTGACGTGTAAATAGTTTCTCTCACCCAAAACTCCTGCCCATTTTTACGAACCATTTTCATCTCGTGGGAAGATTGTTTTTTAGGATTTAACAGAGCAGACTGAATTTGTTTTTCAAGCTTTTTTGAATCTTGCGGGGTAAATAAATCAGAAATGTATGATCCTATTAATTCACCAACAGTGTAACCTAATTCACGTGCGCCATTTTCATTTACAGATGTGATTTGGTATTCATAATTAATAGTGATATGAATTAATGGATGATTTTCATAAAGAGAACGATATTTCTCATAATTAGCATTATGCATTTTTTAACTATTCGTTCTTTGATACTGAAAATATTTATATACGATTTTCATATGACTTAAAATAATCCTGTAAAGATAGAATTAAATTTCATTATAATCTTACGAGTTAAGATAAGAAGATTTTTTAATTGTTTAGAAGAAAGTTTTGATTAAAAACTTATGTGTTCTTAGCTAAATTGAACAGTCAAAATCATTTTCTAATTGTTATAATTTAGTTTGAGGGTTATCTTTACAATTCAAATTAACAACTCAAGATATCAGTTTTTGAAAAACTATAAACTAATTATACAGTATGATGGGACAAACTACGCTGGGTGGCAAATCCAAAAGAACTCCGAAACAGTCCAGCAAAAGATTACCGACGCAATTGAAGTTGTACTAAAAGAAAAAATTAACCTAATAGGTTCAGGAAGAACTGATTCAGGGGTGCATGCGTTAGGGCAAGTAGCAAATTTTAGAACGGAAACGGATATTGATATTTATCGATTTAAACATTCACTTAACTCGGTTTTACCATTAGATATTGTTGTTTCTTCAATGGATGAAGTTGACTTAGAATTTCACGCCAGATTTGATGCAAAAAAAAGAAAGTATTTGTATCTAATCTCACAAAACAGATCACCATTCTATAAGAATTATTCATATTTTTATCCGCGTAAAATTGATTTACAAAAATTAAATATACTTAGCAATCTCTTACTTGGTGAAAAAGATTTTACATCTTTCAGCAAAAAAAATGAAGATATTGAGAACAAAAATTGCTCAGTGTATAAAGCATTTTGGTGCAAAAAAAGTGAACTATTTTTGTTCACGATCCAAGCAAACAGGTATTTGCACGGAATGGTAAGAACAATTACCGGCACATTATTAAAGGCACAAGATCAAAATGATCCAGAAGCTTTTATTAACGGAATTTTTAAATCACAAAACCGGGAAGAAGCTTTTGAATCTGTTTCTGCTAAAGGATTATTTTTATATAAAGTGGAGTATTGAAAATGTTCAATCTAAATTCTAAAAAAATATTAATTACTGGTGGCTCAAAAGGGATTGGTGCAGCCTGCGTTAAGTATTTTTGTATGGCGGGTGCTGCAGTTGCGTTTACATACAACTCTAATCCCGGGCTAGCTGCCAGATTAGAAAAACGATTTTCAAAAATTTCTAAATGTAAAGCATACAAGGTTGATATTAGCAATGAAGATGAAATTAAAAGTACTGTTAATTCCGTTTTAAAAGATTTTGGAAGAATTGATGTTTTAGTTAATAATGCCGGTATTTGGAAAGAAGGCAAAATTACAAAGATGAAACTTTCTGAATGGGAAGAAACTATAAAAACAAATCTTACATCTACATTTTTATTTACACAAATCGTTAGCCGCTTTATGAAATTAAAAAGATATGGCAAGATTATTAATATATCATCAACTGCAGGTCAGCGTGGTGAAGCAAATTACTCGCACTATGCCGCTTCTAAAGGCGGAATGATATCTTTTACAAAATCACTTGCAGCTGAACTTGGTCCCTTTAATATAAATGTAAATAGTGTTGCTCCAGGCTGGGTTTTAACCGATATGTCTAAAAGTGTTTTATCAAATAAAAAAAATCTTGACGAAGAATTGAAAAAAATACCAATAGGTAGAATAGCCACTGCAGATGATATTGCAGGTCCAGTTATCTTTCTCGCCTCTGATTTATCAAGACACATAAATGGAGAAGTATTAAACGTTAACGGCGGCTCAGTTTTAGTTGGATAAAAAATTATTATGGAATTTTTAGCTAGCATACATCCCAAAGTTGTTCATTTTCCGATAGCATTTTTATTGTTGTATCCGATTATTGAATTACTTTTTATAATATCCGGTAAAGATTTTTTTTCTAAATTATCGGTTATTTTTTTAACAATCGGTGTGATTGGATCTTTGTTTGCAGTGCTTTCCGGTAATCAAGCATTTGAACTTGTAAAAAATTGGACGAATGAAGGCAAGGAAATTTTTAACAATCATCAAGCTTATGCAAATTTAACTGTTTGGTTTTATTCTATATTATTGGTCATAAAATACTTTCTATTCGTTAAGAAAAAACTTAATCGTATTTTAATAATAGTTATCTTTGTAATGTCTTTATTAGGAGGCTATTTTGTTTATCAAGCCGGTAATTACGGCGGCAAATTAGCTGAGCAGGTTATACTTAATTCAAGTTCACCGAATATAGATAATAACTAAATTATATTATCAAGTTTTAAAATGATTAAAGCAATTAAATATTTATTCATAGCCTCATTTATTCTTACTTCATCTAGTTATGCTGGAGAACCTCCATCAAGCAAAGCCACCGGATTTTTTGTTGCGTTTGGAGTTGGACCACGAATGCCTATTGGTGATTTTGCGAACACAACTGATATTGGTTATGGAGTGAATGTTGAATTTTCGTATACTGATAATGAATTTCTTCCGGTTTTCCTTTTTGCAAACATTGGATATGAACAATATCCTGGTTCACAGAATTATTTTCAAGAAACAGATTATTCAAATTTTCATACAAATGCTCTTCCGGTAAATGTTGGAATGCGATATTATTTTGCACCCCTTTTAGAGAATATTGTTTTACTTATGCCAATTGTTCAAGCTTCTGCAAATTATACATATTATCAAACATTAAATGAGTTTGATCAAAATTCCGGTAAAAACAATTTTCTTGATGACAAAAGTAAGTTTGGATTAAGCGTGGGCGCGGGTATTTCGATGTTTATGATGGAACTGTTAGCATCATATAATTATATGCCTTCTAATCAATTTATTTCTATTGATCTAAAAGTAAGAATACCCTTATATATAAATTTTTAAGAGATATAAATGAATTACAAAAATCTTGTACTAGATGTTAATGAACACATTGCTGTTCTAACTTTAAATCGTCCTGAAAAATTAAATGCTCTTAATCACGAAACTTTAACAGAACTGCAACAAGCTTTTGAGAAGTTAAGAACTGATGATAATATTTTTGTTGTGATCTTAACAGGAAGCGGTGAAAAAGCATTTATTGCGGGTGCTGATATCTCCGAAATTAATAAGCTAAATCTGCTGGATGGAAAAAAGTTTGCGGAATTTGGTCAGTCTGTTTTTTCAATGATTGAAAAATTTGATAAACCTGTAATAGCCGCAGTAAATGGATTTGCTCTCGGCGGTGGTTGTGAACTCGCACTTGCATGTCATATAAGATTGGCAAGTGAAAACGCAAAATTTGGTCAACCAGAAGTTAATCTTGGTATAATTCCGGGATACGGCGGCACACAAAGATTAACAAGACTGATAAATTCCGGTAGAGCAGCAGAAATGATTTTGACTGCAGATATGATTGATGCTTCTGAAGCATTACGAATGGGATTAGTAAACAAAGTTTATCCGCAAAGTGAATTACAAAGTAAAGCCTTTGAAATGGCTGCTAAGATTGCAAGCAAAGGACAGCAGGCAATTCGGTTTGCTCTCAAATCTATTAAAGTAGTTGATGAAGTATCATCACACGAAGGACAGAATATGGAGGCCGCTATGTTTGCACTCTGCTGTGGTACTGAAGATTTTAAAGAGGGAACGCAAGCTTTTTTAGAAAAAAGAAAACCAGTTTTTATACATAAATAAATTAGAATAAAATTTTTAATTGTTCAAAGTGGTGCATTAAACAGAATTATCAGCAGGCAACATTGAACTTAATCTTGAACTCAAATGACTAAATCATCCCTACCAAAAAATTTTGCTCTAATTCTGTTTGGAATTGTTGTACTCCTTCTTTTTAGCAACATCATTATTACGAAATATATTAATAAAGATGAGCAGCCTAATAATAGGAAAACACTTTCTGGAATTGAGATTGATAAATCATTTCATTCAGCGCTTATGAACTTTGGATTTTCTGACAATTGGATATTAAAAAAGAAATTAAAAAAAAATTCAGGGGATTCTCTATTCGCATCGTACTCAGTCAAATGCCCAAAAGATGTTCCAATCCATTTATTGCTTCTTGAATTAAAAAATATTTTTTGGGAAAATGACGTTTTACTTAATGCAGAAGAAATTGTAGCAGGTAAAAAGTCAATTCTAAAACTGTCGTCAGAAAATAAATTAAAACTTGCTGTTGAGTTTTTTTATGATGAAAACGTTATTCGTGAATTTGGAACTGTTTCATTTCTTGTCTCCGATTTGCCATTACAAGATGATAAATTGTTGAATAATTTTTTGAAAACACCCGAATTATTTTATTGTGCGTTAATTCCAAATTCTGATTCGAAGAAACATTTATCAGTTTTATCAAAAGCAGGAAAGCGTTTTGCCTTAATGTTGAATGATGACATAGATGAATTGGATTATAAGCTTGCAAGTAATTATTCTGATGACAGAATAGTAAGATCTATTAAAGAGATTGTAGGAACATTTTATTCTGCTGCTTTTTTTATAGTCGATGAAAAATCTGATTTGTATGCATCAAAAAAATATCCATATATAGAAGAACAGCTTAAAAAAAGGGGAATAAGGATTATTACAAAAGCTAAATTGGGAACTTTAAATTCTAACAGTATCAATATCGCTGATAATTTTCAAGATTTTATGTTATCTGTTCAAAAGAAAGATGAAAAAGTTTTATTAGTTAAAGCTGAGGAATTCATAACTATCTCAACACTAATTCCTGCATACAGAAAAATTGGCTACAAATTTATTTATCCGGGTGATATAATTATTAAGAGATGATTTCATAAAATAATTATATTACTTCCCCAAACAAGTTTACTTCTACAATCTCAATTTTCATTTCATTTAGATTATTAATCAATAAATTTTTATCACCCACAAGAACGATTGTAAGTTTATCATTTATTATAAAATCCTTAGCTGCTTTATCTACTTCTGTTTTTGAAACAGCATTTACGTTTTGAATATAGGTCTCAAAATAACTGTCCGGTAGATTATATAATATTTTTCCGGCAATGCCTGAAGCGATCTGCCGATAAGTCTCAAAGTTAAGCGGAAATTTTTTTGTGATAGAAGATTTTGCAAATTCAACTTCAACATCACCGACTCCATTACGAATATTATCCAATTCAAAAAGAATTTCTCTTACTGCATTAGCTGTGTTTTCAATTCCCACAGAAGTTGAAACTTCAAAAAAAGCTGTATCCTTAAAATATTGAAATCTAGACGTTGCTCCGTAAGTGTATCCGTTTCGTTCGCGCAGATTAAGATTTATTCTACTTGTAAACTGTCCTCCTAAAATTGTATTAAGTAAATATCTTTGAAAAAAATCTTTTTGATTCCTTTTTTCAGTTATGTGTCCAACGCGGATTTCGGTTTGAACAGATCCTTCTTTATGATACAAATATATTTTTTTGTCTGGATTATTTGATGTTGCAGAAAATGAAATATCTTTCTGAACATTTTGCCAGTTAGAAAAATATTTGTTAAGCAAACGCAAAAGATCATTTTGCGTTATATTTCCTACAACAATTAAAGCAGCATTTGAAGGGAAGAAATAATTTTGATAATAATTTTTAATTTCATCTACTGAAATTGAAGCTACAGTTTCTTCATATCCGGAAACAGGAAATGAGTAATTGTTTGATTTACCTAAAACAATCATATCAAAAATTTGATCAGCTAAATATTCAGGCTCATCTTTACTTTGAATTATTCTTGAAATTAGTTTCTTTTTTTCTCTCAAAAAATCATCATTATAAAAAGATGGTTTAAGTAAAACTTTACTGAATAATTCTATTGATCTTTCAAAGTTTTCTGAAATACTTTGCAGGCTTAGATTTATAAGATCATTATCAGTAGAAATATTGAAGCTTGAACCAAGCATATCAAATTCATCACTTAATTGTAATGCATTTAATCCATCTGCACCTTCATCCATAACAAGCGAGGTTAAGTATGCTAATCCATTTTTATTTTTAGGGTCATATTTGCTGCCAGCATTAAGCATTAGGTTTAATCTTACTATTGGAAGCTTATCTTTCTGGATGGATATTACTCGTAATCCATTGTCCAAGAAAAATTCTGTTGGCTGAGGAAGATTGAAACTAATTTCTAATTTTGATTCAGGCTTATTTTTTCTATCTAGCATTATAATTCTCTCTTGGGTGTGATACGAAGTTCTACAAATGGTTTTGTCAGATAATTTTTAACAGCAGTTTGTATTGAAAGTTTATCCACATTGTTGTAGCGTTCAAGATCGCGAGAAAAGGAATTTGGTTCATTCAAATAATAGTTATAATGATTAAGATAATCGGCAACAGTATCAAGATTTTGCATTGCAAACACAAACTGCGCTTTAATTCCGTTTTTAGATTTTTCCAGTTCGCTATCAGTAACATCTTTAGATGAAAATTTACTCACTTCATCCAAAATTATTTTTTTTAACTCATCAAGTTTAATCCCTGGTTGAGCGGTTGAAATGATCATAAACTGTCCGCCAAATTTTCCGGAATATTGAAAAGCTGTAACATCCTGTGCTATCTGTAAATCAAATACTAATTTTTTATAAAGACGAGAATTTTTGGAACCAGTTAAAATATCCGCTGCAACTTCTAAAGAGGAATCATCTTTCCCAAAAATTAAATCTGAATGCCAGGCGAGATAAATTCTATCAAGCTGAACATTATCTCTATGCTCAATTAAAATATTTTCTTCTAAAGTTACTTTATTTGATTCAGGTTTATGATTCGATTCAAATGGTTCAATTGTGCCAAAATATTTTTCTATAAGTTTTACTGCATTATCTTTTTCAAAATCTCCGGCAACTACAAGACAGGCGTTATTTGGAGCATAGTATTTCTTGAAAAAGTTTTTTACATCATCAAGTGTGTAACTTTCAATATCTATTAAGAATCCTATTGTTGACCAACTATATGGATGATTTTCCGGATATAAATTTGTGTTTATTAATTCCCAAGCTAATCCATAAGGCTGATTGTCATATCGTTCCAATCTTTCATTTTTTACAACATCTTTTTGATTATCCAGTTTTTCTTGAGTTAAAGCAGGTAAAAAATATCCCATTCTATCTGATTCAAGCCAGAGTGCAAGTTCTAAATAATTAGCAGGAAGTTTTTCATAATAGTTTGTTTTGTCTGTTGATGTTGAACCATTTAAAGTTCCACCAGCTTCTTGGATATAACGGAAGTGCATTTCTTTTGGAACATTTTCCGAACCTTGAAACATCATATGTTCAAATAAATGTGCTAAGCCGGTTTTACCCATTGTTTCATAAGCTGATCCGACTTTGTACCAAATGTTTACCGAAACAAGCGGCACTGATTTATCTTGATATAAAATATATTCAAGTCCGTTTGTTAGTTTTCCTTTTATGCAATCAAGATTTAGATGATTCAATTTTTTCTTTCTGCTAATTCAAGTGATTTTGTAACACTGTTCGCCGTCGCGGATTAGTCTGTGATATTTAGAATTTCCCAGTTTGCGGATTAAAGTCTGCTCTACGATAATTCACAATTATTTTAATAAAAACTCTATTCGTTCAAGCTTTCCATCAATATTAACGTTCGGAAAGATACAAAGTAATTTTGCTAGTAACGGGTAAATATCTATGTTATTAATTGTTCCAGTTGAAAATGCTTTTTTAAAATCAGGACCGATAGCATAAAATATTCCTTGCATGTCCATATTTGTTGGATCATATCCGTGATTACCAAGTGGAAATTTTTTTGAATACTTCTCAATATCTTGAGTATTAAACAAGCTGTAACCTAAATCTGCTAGAACAATAATTTCTGCTACAAGTGGATTATTTTTATAATGCAAATAATCAGGAAAGTCCTTTTTCCAATAAACTTTATAATTTTTTTCAGAGTCTTTTAACTTCTGATAAACAGCATTTTTTTGATCTTCCTCCGGATATATAAACATCATAGGTCCTTTGTCTGATATTTTAAATTTAAATTCTGAAAGCAGTTCGTCAATATTTATTACTCGTTCTGGACTTAGTTTAGTCATTCCATGATCTGAAACAATTATGATATTCGTGCTATCCAATAAATTTAATTTTTGCAATCCTAAAAACAGTTTCCCAATAAGACTATCCTCCATTGCAATTGCTTGATCGACTTCTTTGGAATTTGGTCCGTAATTATGTCCACAAGTATCTGTAGCATCAAAATAGAGCATAATAAGATGAGGTCGCTTCTCGTAAGGAAGCTGCAACCATTCCATTGCACCATTAATTCTCTGATCATACGGTGTTGTATAAATAAATTTTTTAGAATAATCCGGTCTTCTATAATCAACATTTGCTTCAGAACCAGGCCAAAAATAGCTAGCTGTCATTACGCCTTGTCTTTTTGCAGTTTCCCAGATACCTTCTCCTTTATACCACTTTGCATCATTTTTAGCAATGCTATCCCACAAAGTATATCTTTGATCTGTAAATAGGTTAGTAAAATCGTTCGCAATTATTCCGTGATTTTCCGGATGCATTCCTGTTACAATAGAATAATGGCTAGGAAAAGTCTTTGAAGGGAAACACGGTTGTAGTGATAATGCATGAACGCCATTTTTTAATATATAATCTAAATTAGGCGTTAATCCTCTATCAGAATAATCCCATCGAAAAGCATCCAAAGATACAAGTATAGTATAGTTTGTTTGTTGCCCAAAAAGCAATATGGAGTTAAGGAAAATTGTAAAGGCAAGAATTTTAATTGGGGATAACTTTTTCATATAATTTTCTTTTTTTTTCTTCAAAAATGATAAATTTCTTGGTAAAAAACTGTATTTAGCTTCAAAAATAAAATTTATATTAAAAGCAAGCATTAAATAGATATTAACAAAATATTAATTTTAAAAAAAATCCAAACTAAACTTGCATAAAAAATTGTTTACCCTGATATTTCTTGTACATTTTATTGATTCTTTGCTATGCAAAAAAAATTTACTATTAAACTTATCCTAAATGCACTATCCCTTAAATTATTTCAAGGAGAAAATATGATCAATCGTTATACATTGCTATCATTTTTCGTAGTGTTGCTTATAACATTTACTCTTATGCAAACTAATGCATTTGCACAAGGCGTTACCACAGCAGCTATGAATGGAATGGTAGTTGACTCGAAAGGCGACCCATTACCGGGTGCTAATATTATTGCTGTTCATACTCCATCAGGAACACAATATGGAACTACTTCACGTATAGATGGAAAATATAACCTTAACGGTCTTAGAACTGGTGGTCCTTATAAAGTTACTGTATCATTTGTAGGATACAGACCACAGATTTTTGAAGGTCAGATGCTTCAATTGGGACAAAATATAAAATTAGATTACACTTTATATGAAGAAGCACTTGAGCTTGGTGACATAACCGTAGTTGGTGAAAAGAATGCTATTCTTTCTAACAATAGAACCGGTGCTGAACAAAATGTTACTGCTAGAGATATTGAATTAGTTCCTTCAATTGGTAAAAACTTCGGTGATTTTGCTAAATTATCTCCACAAGCTAATGGGAACAGCAGTTCTATAGCGAGTAGAAACAATCGTTATAACAATATCCAGATTGATGGTACACAGTACAATGATTTATTTGGTCTCGGTGCAACAGGTGCTCCTGGTGGACAAGCAGGTACAACTCCTATTAGTATTGATGCTATACAGGAATTTCAAGTTATTGTTGCTCCTTATGATGTTAGATACGGCGGCTTTACTGGCGGTGGTGTTAATGCAATCACTAGAAGTGGTACTAACAAATGGTCCGGTTCAATTTTTGGATATGGAAGAAATCAGTCTTTAGTTGGGAAGGGTGCATTTATCACTGATGATCCTGCTACTACAACTGATGAACAAAAATATCCTGATTTTAAGGAGTATGCAGTTGGATTCAGACTTGGTGGTCCAATTGTTAAAGATAAACTATTCTTCTTTGCAAATGGTGAAATAACCAGAAAAGATCAACCATTAAGCAATATATCTTTAGTTACAGGTAAATCAACTGTCGATTCATTAGCCAGAAGATTTTCTGAAATTTTACTAAGCAAGGGCATGGATCCAGGTACTTACGGTGCCTCAACAGTTGAGCAGCCAAGTCAAAAATTCTTTTTCAGATTAGATCTTAACCAATCTGAAAATCATAAACTTACTTTAAGACATAATGTTGTTTCTGCATATAACGATATTTTAGCTAGCAGAAATTCTAATAACTCATTATCATTTAACACGTTTGCCTACAGAATTAGAAATATAACTAACTCTACTGTACTGCAAGTAAATAGTAATTTTGGTAATAATTTAACAAATGAATTAATTCTTGGCTTTACATCTATAAGAGATAGAAGATCTGGTATTACAGATAAAACTCCTGAAGTTAGAGTTACAAAAGAAGATGCAATTTTAATTGCAGGTCCTGATAGATTTTCATCGGCAAACGAACTTGACCAGGATGTTTTTGAGTTATCAGATAACTTTTCTGCATACCTTGGTAACCACGTTCTGACTGTTGGAACTCACAACGAGTTTTTCACTTTTAGAAATTTATTTGTTAGATCATTTTATGGATATTATGAATTTAATACCTTAACAGATCTTGCAAATAGTACCCCAAGTTATTATCAAAGACAATTTGCACAAGATCTAAGTGGTGGTAAACCATCAGCTAGATTTAGCGTAAATCAGCTTGGTTTTTATGTTCAGGATGAATGGACGGTTGCTCCTAAATTTAAATTAACTTTTGGTGTTAGAGCTGATATTCCATTTCTGCCAACAGAACCTGCATATAATGATTCAGTTGCAAAATACTTCCCTGGCTATTCAACTGGGGATGTCCCTAACGGAAACGTAATGTTTTCCCCAAGATTAGGCTTCAACTGGGATGTTATGGGTGATAGAACATTACAGGTTCGTGGTGGTGTTGGAGTATTTACCGGCAGACCAGCTTATGTTTGGATGTCAAACAATTATGGTAATTCAGGTAAACTTATTGCTGAAGTTAACCAGGCTACTGGTGGTAATGTTGGGTTTTCTGTTGATCCATACAATCAACCAGGTGTTGGTGATCCTGGAACAGGTGCTCCTAATTTAAGATCAGAAATTGATCTTGTTGACCCAAATTTCAAATGGCCTCAAATATTAAGAGCGAATTTAGGTGTTGATAAACAATTACCGTTGGATATGATTGGAACAGTTGAGTTTATGTATTCTAAAGCAATTAATGATTTGATTTATGAAAAATTAAACTTAGGACAAAATACAACAACTATTCCTGGTGAAAACAGAACAAGATACAGTGGTACACAATCGTATAATAACTTCTTCGATGTACTATTATTAAAGAATACAGATCAGGGATATCAATATAACTTTACTGTTCAACTGCAAAGAAATGTACCTCTTGGCTTATCTTTTAATACAGCTTATACATATGGTGTTTCTAAAGATGTTAATAGTGTATTGTCTTCACAGGCACAATCACAAATCAGATACAATCCTATATACAATAATCCAAATGATCCACCATTGACCACATCTAGTTTTGATCTTGGACATAGAGGATTCATCTCTGCATCATATACGCAAGAATTTTTTGCTAATTCACCAACAACAGTATCTGTATTTTACAATATTCAATCCGGTCGTCCGTTCTCATATACCGTTAACGGAGATTTGAATAATGATGGGCTAAATGGAAATGATCTTTTCTTTATCCCTGCTAGTGCTGACGATATATTGGTTGGTGCTGTTACAGGCGGCGTTTATGTAGAAAACGCAGGACAGAAAGCTGATTTAATGGCATTTATTGAGAATGATGAATACTTATCAGGAAACAAAGGTCAGATATCAGAAAGAAATGCTGCAAGAAATCCATGGAATGATGATCTTGATCTTCGCATTTCTCAATCATTAGGTATACAAGGAATTGGACGTTTTGAATTGTCTCTTGATATCATAAACGTTTTCAACCTGGTTAATAGCGAATGGGGATGGTTTCAAACAACTCCTCAAGATACTTATACTATCGTAACTTTAAATGGCACGGATCCAGCAACTGGCAAACCAGTTTATAGATTTAGTAAACCAGCCACTAATACAGCCTGGTCACCTTCAGATCTATTATCACGCTGGCAGATGCAATTAGGATTGAGATACTCATTCTAATAAGCATTCTTATTCTTACATTAAAAGGCGATCTTCGGATCGCCTTTTTTATTATTCCATTAATGTTTTCCGTGAAATCAAATTGTAAACTAGGAAAGATTTTTTAACCAAAAGAATTCAAAATAAAGCGTCATTAAGAACACAAAGAGCAAACTTAGTTGATACATAGACCTTTGTACATCCTTTGAGTTATTTGTGGTTAAAGTTTTCTTTTAAAATATTAAGACTAATGGTTAAGTATAAATAAAAAATCCAGTCTATAATAGAAACTGGATTTATAAAAATAAATTAATTGAAAATATTTTTTAGTGCAGTAATTTTAAAACTCTATCAGGTCTAATAGAGCCTAATAATTTAAACAATTCTGAAAATGGAATTTCTCTATCCCATGAAAATAAGGTAATAAACGCTTCGCCAACTACAGCATCGCGAGGGACCAAGCCCCAAAAACGGCTATCCAGACTATCATCTCTATTATCACCCATCATAAAGTAGTAATCTTTTTTAAACGTGTAGGATGAAACCGGAATTTTATCAACCACAACTGCATTGCCTTTAAGTTCGACAACTCTTTTACCGTTTTCTCTATCAATAATAGTTCGCCATTGTTCTACGTTATAAATGTTTAGTGGAATTGTCATCCCTTTTTTAGGTATAACTAGTGGGCCATAATTGTCTTCATTCCATTGCATTCCTTTAGGAAAAATTCTTGGTTCTGTATATCCTTCCGGAGCAGGTCTAAGATAACTGCCATACTGTCCGCGGTAATATTTAATAAATGGTGGTTTCCAAAATTCTTTTCCATTTACAAAAACTACTTTGTCTTTAATCACAATTGTGTCGCCCGGTGTTCCGATACATCTTTTAACATAGTTCACATTTTTTTCAGTTGGTTCAAGCTGATCTCGATCTCCTGGATATTCAAATACAACTATATCTTTTGCTTTAGGTTCTTTTAATGCCGGAAGAGTAAAGAATGGAAGCGCCACTTCTGTAAATGGAATATATCGAGGTGAACTTGATCCATATATAAACTTATTTACAAGAACAAAATCTCCAACAAGAATTGTGTCCTCCATAGATCCTGTCGGGATTCGAGTGTTTTGTATAATAAATGTTATAATAAATAAAGCGGCTATTCCTGCAAATCCTAACTGTTTAAAGAACTCTGCAATCTTACCGGCAATTGTAGTTGGTTTAGGCTTTTCTTTTTTCTTAAAAAAGTTTTTCAGTTTTTCCTGAAATGACAATTTGGTTTCTCCGTTTTTTGATTAAATCTTAAAATTAACTCTAAAAAATTTGCTACTGTCTTTCATGCCCTTGAAAACGAGAATCCTAAACTAATAAAAAAAATGGATTCCCACTTTCGTGGAAATGACAAACCTGCAACTCGGCAGATAAGTCCTGGCTAAGTTGATAATGCTTTTAGTAAAATCTCATTAACAATTTTTGGATTTGCTTTCCCTTTTGATTCTTTCATCACCTGTCCGACAAAAAATCCAAAAACTTTTTCTTTTCCAGCTTTGTATTCTTCAACTTGTGCTGGATTTGCAGTAATAATTTTTATTATGATCGATTTAATCTCAGAAGTATCAGAGATCTGAACAAGATTTTTTTCTTTTACTATTTGTTCGGGATCGGAATTACTTCCTATCATTACCGGGAAAATATCTTTAGCAATTTTACCGCTTATTGTTCCATCTTTTATAAGATTAATCAGCTTACCCAAATTTAACGGTGTTACAGTGAAATCCGAAATATCAATTTTCTTTTCATTAATAACTGCAAGAACTTCGCTTGTTACCCAATTACAAGCAGTTTTGTAATCATCAGTTACCGAAATAACATTTTCATAATATTCAGCAAGCGATTTTGTTTGGGTTAAAATTTCTGAATCATAAACAGAAAGTGAATAATCTGAAATAAATCTTTTTTGTTTTGCATCTGGTAATTCTGGTAAACTTTTTGCGATTTCGGATTTCCAATTCTCATCAACAATTACGGGCAGTAAATCGGGATCAGGAAAGTATCTATAATCGTGTGCTTCTTCTTTACTGCGCATAGGATGTGCTTCATTAGCATCAGCATTCCATAAAAGTGTTTGTTGAACAATTGTTTCACCATCTTCAATCATTTCAATCTGTCTTTTAACTTCAAACTCAATTGCGCGCTCAACGTTACGGAATGAGTTCATATTTTTAACTTCAGTTTTAACACCAAACTTTTCTTCACCTTTTAATCGCACTGAAATATTTGCATCGCATCTAAGTGAACCTTCTTCCATGTTTCCATCACAAATTCCGAGATACTGAACAATCTGTTTAATTTTACTTAAATATAAATATGCTTCTTCTGGTGTTCGAATATCTGGTTCACTAACTATTTCCATCAAAGGAACTCCGCATCTGTTCACATCAACCAAAGTTGCAGAGCTTTGATCGTGTATAGATTTTCCGGCATCTTCTTCTATATGGATTCTAGTTATTCCAATTTTTTTAGATTCAGAATCTTTAGGGTTAACTTCAATAAATCCGTTTTCACATATTGGTTCTTCGTACTGAGAAATTTGATAACCTTTTGGTAAATCCGGATAGAAATAATTTTTTCTTGCAAAGATAGACCGCTCATTGATTCGACAGTTTGTTGCTAAACCCATTAATGCTGTAAACTCAACAACCTTTTTATTCAAAACAGGTAAAACTCCCGGATGCCCAAGACATACAGGACAAGTATTACTGTTTGGATTATTGCCAAACTTAGTTGAACATCCGCAAAAAATTTTTGAGTTTGTTAAAAGTTGGGTGTGAACTTCTAAACCTATTACTGCTTCGTATTTTGTATTCATAAATTCATATTGTTTACGGGCGCAAATATATGGATGATGAACTTTATATAGAAAGATCAAAATTTTTCTATTATGATAAATGGATGAAAAGTTTGCCGTACGGTTTTATATTACTTTAGATATAATTATTTTCAACATCAATTATTCACCTATAGCTTTATGGAACGATTACAAAAAGTTGGATTTACACTTGGATTAGTTTCCTTCGTATTAATTTTGATTTTTTTTAATCCAACTCCGGAAAACCCAAACGTTGGAAAAGTTGCTGCAGTTGCAATTCTTATGGCAATTTGGTGGATTACCGAAGCTGTACCTTTAGCTGCAACATCATTAGTCCCGTTAGTATTCTTTCCAGTTTTTGGTGTGCTTTCCGGGTCGGATATCTCTGCCTCATACATAAACTCAGTCATCTTTTTGTTCATTGGCGGATTTATGCTTGCAATCGCAATGGAAAATTGGGGCTTACACAAACGAATAGCATTAAAAATCATTTCAATCTTTGGCGGAACAGCAAACTCAATTTTATTTGGATTTATGTTATCCGCCGCATTTCTTTCTATGTGGATATCAAACACAGCAACCGCTGTTATGATGTTACCTATAGCACTTGCCGTAATAACTAAAATAGAAAATGAATTTGGAAAAGAAGAAACTAAAAAGTTTTCAAAATCTATTCTACTTGGAATTGCATATTCGTGCTCTATCGGAGGAATTGCAACTTTGATTGGAACTCCACCAAACCTTGCTTTGTTGAGAATTCATAAAATTGCATTTCCAAATGCTCCAGAAATATCATTTGGAAATTGGATGCTGTTGGGTCTTCCAATCACAATAATTCTTTTAATAATTACCGTGCTATTTTTATCGAAAGTATTTTTTAAATCAAACAAAAAAATAAATATCAGTAAAGATTTTATTAGAAATGAATATAATTCACTTGGAAAATTTTCTTACTCCGAAAAAGTTATTGCAATAGTTTTTGGAATAACATCTTTACTCTGGATTTTTAGAACTGACTTAAATCTTGGATTTATAAAAATTACTGGTTGGTCCTCAGTATTTTCAACACCGGAATTTATTGATGATGGAACAATAGCAATAACAATGGCGTTTTTACTATTTCTTTTTCCGTCCAAAGATGAAAAACAAAAAACAATTCTTGGGGCAAATGTATTTGAGCAAATACCTTGGGGAATAATTTTATTGTTTGGCGGTGGATTTGCACTTGCAACTGCTTTTAGTTCAAGCGGGTTATCAGAATATATTGGGAATAATTTACGTGGATTATCAAACATCCCCACTTTTGTATTAATACTAATTATTTGTGTAATAATTAATTTTCTCACAGAGCTTACATCAAACACCGCAACAACTCAAATGATACTTCCAATTCTTGCTTCAGTTTCTGTTGCGATAGGATTAAATCCATTACTTTTAATGATAGCCGCAACACTTTCTGCATCTATGGCATTTATGATGCCTGTGGGAACTCCGCCAAATACAATTGTTTTTGCAAGTAAACGATTGAGAATCTCAGATATGGCAAAAACCGGATTTGTGCTTAACATTTTAAGCGTAATCATAATTTCGGTTTTCGTTTATTTTATTGGTACAATTTTGTTTGATTTACATACTTTTCCAAACTGGGCGAAGTAATTTGGATATAATATTTGCGAAGGATTTCTTTAGATAAACACAAAATGATCATAATTACCAACAATTTATTAATGCAATAGATTTTTACTTTTCTTATATTTGTTCCTGCCTAATACCCATTTTACAAAATCATTACAGAATGAATATTAAAAATACAATACTAATTTTCCTGATAGCTGTGGCCTCACATTTTGCCCAAACTGCATCTACTTATTTTCCATCTCTACAAGGGTACAAATGGAATTTTAAATCAGTTCCGCTCGATTCGCTCAATAATCCTATTGATTCTTTGGGATTTTATGGAATTGATTCTTTTGCCGTTGTAACGCCATATTTTGGAAAAACTGCTAATGTTGTTTTATCCAAAACGGGGACATTAGGTGTGATAAATTCAATTCCTTACTTAGATTCAATCTATTACAATTTTGAATCATCAAATGGATTTGAATATTTTGATCCAAGAACCTTTTCAAGCTTATTAGGAAATGTAGATACAACGCTGGGAATTAATTTTGTAACATTTTTTAATTCATTGGAAGGTTGGTATTCTTATTACCGGTTTGCTTCTGGTAACAATGTGGAATATCAGATATTTAAAAAAGATACTGCTATAACTGTAAATTCAATTTCTGCAACTATAAGATTTGAATTGATTGGAAAAAAATTGGCGGATGAATCTTTAACTACTGCAATTGGCACTTTTGATTGCAAAAAGTTTTTGTTGGAAGTTAGAATTAGTTATTTACTCTTGAATATTATACCTGTAAAGATGTTTGGTGTTGAAAATACAGTTTGGTTAGCACCAGACAATTGGAAAGTTAAAAGTTATATTCCAACAACAAATGTTGATTTATCATATTTGGGATTTCCAGCCTTTAAAATTCCTGGACTAGCATCAAACATTACAACATCAATTACAAGTTTGGAAGAAAATAATTCTAAAGTAGTAAAAGATTTTCAATTATATCAGAATTTTCCAAATCCATTTAATCCAAATACAAAAATTCATTATTTTATTCCAAATATCATTACAGCCGCAGGTAGAAATCTAAATGTTGTAATTAAAATTTATGATGTATTAGGAAATGAAATTAAAACTCTTGTTAACGAAGAAAAACCGGCGGGGAATTATGAATTTGATTTCATTGCATCGTATTTACCAAGCGGAGTTTATTTCTACCGATTGCAGGCAGGCCATTTTTCTCAAACAAAAAAAATGATATTACTTAAATGATAACTATTACCCGTTTTTTAAAAACTCAACTAATTAAATTATCCATTACATTTCTGGGGAAACTATGTTCAATAAAAGCCTAACCAATTTTTTTCATTCGCTAGAAAATCAATCAACCGAAATACCTACTCGTGATACTATTGATGAAAAGTATAAATGGAATTTGAAAGATATTTATATAAACGATGAAGAGTGGGAAAAAGATTTTAAGTGGGTAGAAAATAATATTTCTAACTACATTCAATTTGAAGGAACATTAAGTAAATCGGCAGAAAATCTTTTAGCATGCCTAAAATTTGATGATGAAGTAGGGATTAAATTAGAACGCTTGTATCTCTATTCGATGCTTTCAAAAGACAGCGATATGAGAATTTCAAAGTACCAGGGAATGGATGATAGAATAAAAACAATCTATTCTAAAGTGCTTGCTGCAAGTTCATACATCAAACCAGAGCTTCTCAAAATTGATGAAAAAGAATTGTTAGATTTACTTAGTTCAAATCCTGATTTAGAAATTTACCGTCATAGTTTTGATGATCTTTTCCGATTTAGAAAACATACATTGGATAAAGAGCAGGAAGAACTGCTTGCCATGGCTGGTGATGTAACACAGGTTTCTTACAATGCATACTCGCTGTTAACAAATGCGGATTTGAGATTTCCAGTAATTCCTGGAGAAAACGGAACCGAAATTGAGATGTCACACTCGAGGTTTTATTCTGCTTTGTATTCCAAAAACAGAGATTACCGCAAGCGAGCTTTTAAAGCTTACTTAAATCCTTTTATGGAAAATGTTAATTCATTAAGTGCGCTGTTTAACGGAAATCTAAAATCAAACATATTTTATGCACGAGCTCGAAAATATAACTCAGCGCAGGAAGCGGCTTTGGATAAAAATAATATTCCACTTTCCGTTTATACGAATCTTGTTGATACCGTAAATAATAATTTCCAACCAATGCACAGATGGTCCGCATTAAAGAAAAAACTTCTTGGCCTAGATGAACTGCACACTTACGATGCCTATGTTACTTTGTTCGATCAGAAACTTGAAAAAAAATACAACTATGATGAAGCCAAACAAATTGTTTTTGCTTCATTAAAAGTTATGGGTGAAGATTATCTTACCTCTCTTAAAAAAGCTTTTGATAATAGATGGATTGATGTTTACGAAACTAAAGCAAAACGTAGCGGCGCTTATTCATCAGGTTCAACATACGGTGTTCATCCTTATGTTTTATTAAATTGGACTGATTTATTGAATGATGTTTTTACACTTGCGCATGAAATGGGACATAACATGCATTCATATTATACAGGATTAAATCAACCATTTACTTATGCAAATTATTCAATCTTTCTTGCAGAGGTTGCATCAACTTTTAACGAAAGTCTTTTGCTTGAGCATTTAATTAATATTTCTGAATCAAAAGAAGAAAAACTTTTCTTGCTTGAAAAATATCTTAACAACATTACAACTACTGTATACAGACAAGTGATGTTCGCAGAGTTTGAAGCAACAACGCATTCTAAAGTTGAAAACGGCGAAGCATTAACTCCCGATGTATTATGTAATCTCTACAGAGATGTTTATCAAAAATATTGGGGACCGGAAATGATAATTGATACTGAGGAAACATATACTTGGGCACGTGTACCACATTTTTATTATAATTTTTATGTATATCAGTATGCAACCGGTTTTGCAGCATCGGAAGCACTTGCATTAAAAGTAAAGACGGAAGGTGAACCAGCAGTAAAAAAATATTTAGATTTTCTTAAAGCAGGGAGTTCGGATTATCCAATTAATATTTTAAAGAAAGCCGGTGTGGATATGAATTCGCAGGAACCAATTTTGGCAGTTACAAAAAAAATGAATCAACTAATTGATGAAATAGAAAACTTAATTTGAAAAAATATAGGATGTAAATGAAAGTCTATTCAAAAACAGAGTTAAATAATTACAATCAATCATTAACTTATGATGACATTAGTTTAATACCCACACAGGTTTCAAGAATTAAATCGCGAACCGAAGCATCAACCAACAGTTCTTTTCTTGGATTAAAATTAAATGTTCCTGTTATTTCAAGTCCAATGGATTCTGTAACCGGAATTGAAATGGCAAAAGAATTATCTAGTGCCGGAAGTCTTGGAATTGTAAATCGTTTTGACTCTTCACTTGATGCGGTATTAAATGCTAAAAATGGAAAGGGAATTAAAGCAGTATCTATTGCTCTAAACACTGATTTGAAAACGATTGAAAAAATTGCTACAAAAAAATACATTATTTGTATTGATACAGCTAATGCCAATAATAAAGAAGTTCTTAAAAAAACCGAACTGATTAAGAAAAAATTTGATGTTAAAATAATTGTTGGCAACATTGCACATGGTGGAACTTTAGATCAGCTTGAAAACGCTGGTGCAGATGCAGTTCGTGTTGGTATTGGAGGCGGAAGTGTTTGTACCACTTCTATTCAAACCGGAATTGGAATAGGTCAGGTTTCATCTTTACTTAATATTTATTTTGCAAGAAATCAAAAAAAGTTAAAAATAAAGATTATTGCTGATGGCGGTATTAAAAGCCCCGGCGATGTGGCAAAAGCAATTGCTCTTGGTGCGGATATAGTTATGCTTGGCAGAATGTTGTCTGGAACAAGAGAAACTCCCGGTGAAGTAATAAAATATAACGGGCAATTGTGGAAAAAGTATCGTGGCTCTGCTTCGTTTGGAGTAAAAATGCGCAATGAATTTATTGAAGGCGAAGAAACTATGGTTGCTTACAAAGGTGCGGTAAAAAATGTTATCGATGGAATTTCCGATGGTTTAAAAAGCTCTATGAGCTATATGAATTGTTTTAATCTAGAGGAACTTAGAAAAACAGAAGCATTTGCAATTCTTAGTAATAGTTCCTACTTAGAACGCTTACCAAGAATTTAAGACATATTTTAATTTTAAAAATTAAACCGGACTTGTTCCGGTTTTTTATAATTTAGCTTTTTTAAGTCTTAATGAGTTACTGATAACAGAAACAGAACTTAATGACATGGCAAGTGCTGCAAACATTGGATTTAATATTCCTAAAAACGCAAGTGGAATCCCAATCACATTATAAACAAATGCCCAAAACAGATTTTGTTTTATTACCGCAATAGTTTGTTTTGAAAGTTTTATTGATTTAACTACTCCATTCAAATCGCCTTTTAACAAAACAACTTCTGCACTCTCGATGGCAACATCGGTACCATTGCCAATTGCAATTCCAACATTACTTTGAACAAGCGCTGGCGCATCATTTATTCCATCGCCAACCATTATAACTTTTTTCCCTTCATCCTGTAAAGATTTTACTTTATTTGATTTGTTTTCCGGTAAAACACCAGCAGCATATTTTTCAATTCCGGTAACTGAAGCGATAAACTTGGTAACATTTTCATTATCTCCTGAAAGTAAAAAAGGTTCGATATTCATCTGCTTAATTTGATTTATAATTTCGAGAGAATTATGTTTTAATGAATCAACTACACTTAAAAATCCTTTAATCTTTCCATCAACTGCAAGAATAACTAGTGATGAATTTTTAATTGAATCATTTTTTAATTCTGTTTTTAAAACGCTCATATCGACTTTATATTCATTCATAAAAGATTCATTACCGGCTAAAACAACTTTATCTTCAATTCTAGCTTTTATTCCTTTCCCCGGTTTATTTTCAAAATCATTAAGTGATTGTACCGAGATATTTTTTTCTTTGGCAAATTCCATTATTGCTTTTGCAATCGGATGCTCAGATTTACTTTCCAACGATGTTAACAATGACAGAAAATCTGTTTCATTTATATCATTAACAAAAATATTTTGAACAGAAAGTATTCCTTCGGTAATTGTCCCGGTTTTATCAAAAATAATGGTATCTGAACGATGAAGTTCTTCCAGTGCTTCGCCATTTTTAAAAAGAATTCCATTTTGTGCAGCTTTTCCCATTCCAACAATCAAAGCAGTTGGTGTAGCTAAACCAAGTGCGCAAGGGCAGGCGATAATCAAAACGGCAACAAAATTCATAAGTGCAACACTTATATCATCCGGTTTAATAAATATCCAAACAATAAAAGTTAGAATCGCAATAAGCACAACTACAGGTACAAAAATAGCTGCAACTTTATCCGCAAGATTTTGGATTGGTGCTTTAGAACCTTGAGCCTCTTCAACTAATTTTATTATTTGACCCAGAACAGAATTTTTTCCAATCATGGTTATCTCAAACTCAAAATAGCCACTTATGTTAATTGTTCCGCCAGTAACTTTAGCCCCAATAAACTTTTCAACAGGTAAACTTTCTCCTGTAATCATTGCTTCGTTAACTGCCGAAGAACCGGAAGTAATAATACCATCAGCAGGAATTTTACTACCAGGTTTTATTACAATTATATCTCCAATTTTCAGGTCTTCTAATCTTTTCTCAATCTCTTTACTATTTTCTTTTACTATCGCAGTTTTTGGTTGTAGTTCAATCAATTTTTTTATTGCAGATCCAGTTTTAGATTTTGCTCTTGATTCTAACCATCTGCCCAAAAGAATAAGAGTAATAATAACCGCAGTAGTATCAAAGTAAACGTGGTAGTTGTGATTGACGTGTGAAAAAATTTCAGGGAATAGTGTAATTATCAAACTAAATAGATAAGCTGCTCCGGTTCCAATCGCCACCAAAGAGTTCATATCTGCAGTAAAGTGTTTTAGATTATTCCAAAATATTTTATAAAATCTTTTCCCAGAAATAAAAATTACTGGAGTTGTTAATATCAAAAGTAATTTATTAATTTGTCCAACAGTTAAAAAGTTGTTTAGAAAAAATCCTTCCCACATCATTCCCATATTTATTATTGCAATCGGAATTGTGAGCACGATTGCAAATATCAATTCGCTTCTCAACTCTTTTAGATGTGAATCAACATAATTATTTAATTCTTGTTTTGATGATTCATTTTTTTGCAAAGCAGATAAATCTAACTTGTAACCAATATCTTCAACAGTTTCAGCAATTTTGTTTAAATCCACAATTGCCGGATCAAAATCAAGCGTAACCTTTTCTGTAGCAAGATTTACAGTAACGTTACTAACGCCTTCAAACTTTTTAACCGTTTTTTCAACGCGTGCAACACAACTTGCACAGGTCATTCCATCAACTGGTAAGGATATTTTTTCTGTTTTAATCATTTTATAAAAAACAGATCATCCGACAACATGATAACCAGCTTCTTCAATCGCCGCTTTTATTACTTCTTCTTTTAATTTGTTTTCATCAAACTCAATTGAAGCTTCACCAATTTTAACCTCAAGATTCTGTGCGTCAAGTTTTTGTAATTCTTTTTTTACTGCCATCACACAGTGCTCGCAGGTCATTCCATCAATCAATATTATTTTTTTCATATTACACCAATTTTTTTGATAATTTTTGTTTTGGGAAATATAATAAACGATTTACGAAAAGATTAAACACTGATCACAAATCAGCAAAAATATAGAATAAGCTAAGATTTATGTTTGATAGTAAGTGTTTTAGGGAAATGGGATTTTTTTGAACGAAATTTTTCTGAATCAATTTTACCATCATTTTCGGGTATAAAAACTTCGAACCTCGGATTTTTTTTTATTTGATCTTTTGGCTTGTCTTGTTCGAGAATTGGGTTCTGTTTTTCAACAATTTTTGGTTGTATAATTTCATTTTTAAGATTAGTTGATACTTTCGGTAAATCATTTGCTTTGGATTTAGTTCTGTACCCTAAATAAGAAAACAAAAAAATAATCGCGCTGGCGACTATAAATAATAAAAGTGCTATTTGTACAATTTCAATAAGTTGCAATTTTTTCTCCGTTAAGCAAACTAATGTGCAATACACGTACCATCAAAAATAACTAAAAAATGATATAAATTGATTTTTAGTAATCAAATTCAGAGAATTCTATCCAAAATGAGATATTTGCTTTGACTAATATGGGCAGTGTATTTTTCTAATATATTATAAAATAAGCAGTTAGGTTGATTTTAGCACAAATCTTTGATAATTTTCCCCGCCAAAATAAAAAGAGATAATAAATTTAAGGTTTTACATGACGAAGGCTGATATTGTAGATAAAGTTGCAGCAGGAACAGGGCTAACAAAGCTTGAAACCGAAGCAATTATTGAAGGTTTTTTTTCTACCGTTATTGAAGCACTTAAAGATGGAAACGGAATTGAAATTCGTGGTTTTGGCAGTTATAAAGTAAAAAAGAAAAATGCTCGTAATGCACGCAATCCTAAAACTGGAGAAAAAGTTTTTGTGGATGAACATTATGTTCCTACATTTAAGTTTTCAAAAGAGTTTAAAGATATTGTAAATGCTGGAATGAGTGAAAAGAAGAAAGGTTAATTTTAAGTGCCTAAGTTTTGTAATGAGTGTGGATACAAGTTTGATAAAGAATATAAATTCTGTCCTGAATGTGGGACAAAAATTTCCGGATCAAAAAACCAAAAAACTAAAAATTCTGATAGAACGGTTTCTGTAAGTAATGGCGAGAAGATTTTAAATCCAAAAGTTGTATATGGAATTTTAGTTGGTGGATTTGCAGTAATACTAATAATACTTTTTACATCGGGTACCTTTGATTCGGCTCCTGTAATAAATACTCCGATAAATCAAAATCAAGAGCAGGGGAATGTATCCTCTGGTGTCAACTTAAATAATATACAGATGATAAATGATCTTGAGGCAAAGATAAAAGCGAACACTGAAGATTATAAAAGCTTACTTGAATTAGCACATCTAAAAAATGATTCTGGTTTATTTGAAGCTGCAATACAAAATTACAAAACGTATTTGGATAAAAATCCTGAAGACTCTGATGCAAGAGTTGATATGGGAGTTTGTTATTTTAACCTGAGAGATTTTACAAATGCTATAAAAGAAATGGAAACAGCTTTAAAGTATGTACCAAATCATCAGATAGCGCAGCTTAATCTAGGTGTTGTAAATCTTTCAGCAGGTAATATTGAAAAATCAAAAGAGTGGCTAAAAAAAGCCTACGATCTGAATCCAACCAGTGAAGTTGGAAAAAAAGCAGAACAGTTATTGAATAATCACTAGTAAATTTCTTAAAGGAGAAACAAACGATGCCTTGTGGTAAAAAAAGAAAACGCCATAAAATGTCTACACACAAAAGAAAAAAACGCTTACGTAAGAACAGACATAAAAAGAAAATAAGATAGTTCTATATCTTAACTTAATTTTAAAAGGCGAAGAGAACTATATCTTCGCCTTCTTCTTTGTAACGATGAATTTGTTTTTTGTAAGCCAACTTAGCTCAGCTGGTAGAGCAACTCATTCGTAATGAGTAGGTCGCCGGTTCGATTCCGGCAGTTGGCTCAAGAAACGCATTTTTTGTTTCCCACAATTCGTAAATTATTCATATTTCACTGAACGTTTTACTGAACGCTTTTTAGCACTACTTTAAGAACATTTGTTTTAAAAAAGTCTTCGCAGAACTGAAATGATACCAATTGCCACTACTACTTAACTTTTTCTTGTAATAAATTATTATAGATTATAGTGTTAAATTATCTATCAAGATTTGCTGCAAAAAGATAAACCAAAACCGGGATTCAATAAAATCTCCAATACATCTGTTAAAGTTAGAGTATTAGTAAACTTTCTTTTACTAAATTATACTTTAGAAAAACTTTTAATCGCTTCTTCTTTTTCCCAAAATTGTTTAAATATTTTATAAAGTCCTGTTCGTGCAAACATTAATTTAATACTGCTATTTGGTGTAATGACAAAAATATCTCCATCTTTTTGTCTAATTACTTTTACAGCTTTTACCATTACCCCAATAAACATTGAATCTGCATAAGCACAATCGCCAAAATCAACTACTATTTTGTTATGCTTTGTAAAGATAATTGACTGAAGAAGTTCTTCAAATTCTACAGCTTCTTGGGAGGTAACTTTCTGAATTTTGATAGTAATAACTGATATTCCATTTTTAATATCAACTAGAAAATGTTCGGAATCAAAAATTGAATTTTGTTTCATATGCTCGTACAAGTGATGAAAAAAACTTTTATTAATCTTAAGATAACTATTATTTGGAATAATTACTTGATGTAAGCTTCACGGAATTTGTTTGTTCCTAATATTCTTCCATTTAATTCATTCTCAATAAAACCAATTTTTGTATTCTTTTATCACTATTTAGTACCTTAGATTAATTGTTGTTGACAATTACAAAAATTAATTGCTTATTATATCTAAAGAATTAATAAGACATTCGCATTTGTAATCTTCCTGATAGTTCTTTAAAATAAATTTTAAAGTTGGGGCTGATATTTAGCTTTAAAAGGTGTAACATGAAAAAGATTATTTGTATCTGTCTTTTTTTCATCATCTCGGGCTGTTCGATTTTCCGACCCGAAGAATTAATTCTTATTCAACCCAAATTAGTTGAACAGGCTGATTTACCACCATTATGTCAACCTTTCTATACTAATAATCTTGAATTCTATTGTGAAATGGTTATTAGTTGCTGTGGAAAAGTTGAAAGAGCAAAACTTTTAACTAGCAGCGGCGATTCTGAATGGGACTCACTCGCTCAATTGTCTTTACTCAAATGGAGATACTCTCCTGCAGTTTATAACGAACATCCAATTAGGATTACTATAAGAAGAAAAGTAAAAGTTGTATTTGATGAACCTAAAATTTATTCACTTGCAGAAATCCAACTGCAAAATTCTATGCAGGCTGATTCCGTATACAATGCATTATTGAGTGGCAGTGATTTTGCATTGCTTGCACTTAATTGCTCAATAAGTGATTCTAAAATCCGGAAGGGAAATCTTGGTAATGTAAACATCAAACATTTTAGTAATGAGATAAGAACAGCATTGAATAATCTTGACGAAGGTGAGTTTACCGAACCTCTTACCTATGCTGATCATTATGTTATTTATAAAAGATTGAAGTTAAATAATTAGATAATACAATTATTAAATAGTATTCATTTATTAAATGTCATTCCCGTTTATGCGGGAATGACATTTCTATTTTTAGAAAATTAAACATCTACCTTCATTTTACTAACCTAGAACCCAGTAGGAATATCTACGTTGTCATTTGGTCTTTGATTGCGTTTGAAATTATTAAAATTGTAAGTAAACATTAATGTGAATACCGGGGCTTCCGGCATTATCAAAGCGTTACCACTAAAATTTGAACCGGCAGTTTTAATAGTAAAGTTTGAAGTATTAAATAAATTTCTCGCCTGTAAAGTCAAAGACATAGTCTTATCAAAGAAATCCTGACGTAATGATGCACTTATGAATGCAAATAAATCAGATTCTGATTGTGCATCAACAAACTTCATGGTGTTTACAGACATCTGCAATCTTGTATTTGCTGAAAAATTTACGGTTGTATTTAATCTTGCTGACCAATTAAAGAAATCTTTAACAACACTTTGACCATTAACTTTCCCATCTATATGATTCTGAAATAAATTTATTGATGGATCAAACTTGAATATTTGAGCAATTGAAAAACTCGATGAGATTTCTGCACCATAAACATCAGTGTTCCCATAATTATCAAATCTGATATTTAGCTTGCCTGTAGTATCCACAGAAAAAGCTTGAGTAAACGAATCTTTAGATTTTCTATAATAAGTCTGTGCTGAAACAAAAACACTTCCATACATTTTTTGATAGTTGAATTCAAATGCATCAATATATTCCGGTAAAAGTTGTGGGTTACCAGAAATTGTAATGTTTGGATCTGAATAAAATGCAAATGGATTTAAAAGATTTTCATTCGGTCTGTTAATTCTTTTACTATAACTTAATTGTAATTGATGATCATCAATATTTCTGGAAATATTAACAGAAGGGAAGTAGTCCATTTGATTGAATTCATAAGTTTGAGTTAGCGTTTTCTGATCAAGAAATCTATCCATATACTCGCCACGCAAACCGAGCATATAACTAAATCCTTCAATCTCCGAAGTAAAGGAAACAAATCCTGCATAAACATTATTTCTTAAATTAAAAGTGTTTGTAAGATTAGGGTCAATCAAATAATCGTTTATTGTTTCATCAAATATTCTATTTGTAAGATCAAAATTTCTGTAAGCTAGATTTGATTGAGCACCTGTTTCCAAAGAAGTATTTTCACCTAATTTATGTTTGTAGTTTAACTTTGCTCTGCCATCATTTCGTTTAGAATCATTTTTAAATATTGTATTGTTAAGTAAATCAGCTAATGAAGTAAAACTTTCATTCGAAAGATTTTCTATCGTCTTTTGCTCATTTACAAGCGAAACATAATTGTGTGTAAGTTCCAAATACAAATCATTTACATCAGGAGTAAACTTGTACTGATATGTTAATGTTGAGTTAACATAATTAACAGGAATATCCTGATTGTTTTGTATTCTTGAATACCTTGAATTACTAATCTGTTCGTTGGTTACTAAAGTATTTAGTGAAGTGAATATATCAACAACACCAATCCCGAATGATAAGCCTAATGAGTTTTGTTTGTCTGGTGTATAATCTGCACCCGCTCTAAATGAATATTGTCTTCTCTTGTTACGGATATTTACATCAGAACGATTGTAGGTATCCTGATTGTTAATTATAGAATTTCGTTTAATATCCTGCTCATTTGTAAAGATGTTATCACGGTAATCAAAACCCGAAGTCAAATTCCACCCATCAACATTATAGCTGAAAGAAAAATCACCGTTATATTTATCACCGGTGCCGCTGTTAAGATTTAGAATGCCACTCATAGACATATCTTTTTGCACCTTTAGATTAATGTTGATAATGCCTGCCGAGCCTTCAGCATCATATTTTGATGATGGATTAGTTATCAACTCAATGTTTTCAATACTGTTTGCGGAAATCTGTTTTAGAGCATCTGAACCCTGCAGTGGATAAGGTTTGCCATTTACCTGTATAGTAAAGTTAGAACTACCGCGCAAGTATACTGTACCATCAGGATCAACTCTTACCGAAGGTTGATTTTGTAAAACATCTATCGCAGTTCCACCCTGAGCATTTAAGTTTTGAGCCACGTTTATTACTTTTTTATCCAGGTGCAGTTCCTCGCTAACTTTTTCACCAATAACTTCAGCACCGCTTAACTCGTAAGCAGTTTTTGTTAATATTATCTTTCCCAGATCAAGTTGTGGCTGATTATTATTTAGTTTAATGCCGTTTTGATACTTTGTATTATATCCAACAAAACTGATCTTTAAATAATAATCTCCATCATTAACATTATTGATAGTAAAAGCACCATCTGCATTTGTAGAAACTCCGGTTATAAAAGTTGAATCGGAATTATTGTGTAAAGTTATATTTGCAGATGGCAGCGTCGCTGTAGTGGCGGAATCAATTACAATCCCTTTAATTGTTTTATCTGGTGTTGGTGTTAAGTTATGTGCATAAGCAGCAACGCTTAGCATTGCAACGATTATAACTATATAGTGCCTCATATTTATTCCTTTTATAAAAATGTTAATTTCTTTGTGTCAAAAATATTTTATTAAGGTTCGTTTATAAAGCAAATTTATGTAAGCGGTTGATTTGTTTTAGTGAACGGAATAAAACTTCAGTAAGCAATGTGCTCTTTATAGAAACTCGCTGGTATTAAATGTGTGACGCTTAATAATTATTTCATCACTCAGCAGGACCTTGCATATTTAAAAAAGTTACTGCAATTATTTGGAAATTGTTTAATTGTTTTACGATATTTGTACGGGTGATATGGGAAAATTAAAACTTTATAATCATACTTCACTTACTACTAACCAGGATTCAGACCGTTCTATTCCGTTATTCTTACAAGTATGTACACCAGGAAATCAAACATTATATAAGATTGAGAATAATTACATTATCAATAGTTGTAAATTATTAATTATAGGGTAAATGAAAGCAATTAATTTCTTTATTTATTGACGGCTAAATAAGAATCTATATATTTCAATAATATTTTCAGGTGGAGATATGAAAAAGTGTTATTTGATCATCCCATTCTTTTTACTAATAGTTTTTAACGGCTATTCACAAGATTTTGGTGAAGTTCCTGATGAACTTCTTAAGATGACAAGCTTACCTGAAGATCCAGAAGAAGATGCTGCAGTTATTTTTGATAAGATTACAATCAAAATATCTAAAGATTTTTATTTAATGACTGAAAGGCACGTAAGAATTAAAGTCTTTACAGAAGAGGGTAAAAAGCAAGCAAATATTGAATTAAGAATATGGCATAAAGATGTATTGGATGATATTGAAGCAATTTCAATATCACCCGATGGAACAGAGTATGAATTGGATGATGACAATATTTTTACTGAGAAGGGTGAATTGATTAATAAAGTTTCATTTCCAATCCCTGGTGTAGAAGCAGGTTCAGTGTTTGACTATATATATTCGATAAGATCTGAGTACATCTCTCATTTAGAGCCGTGGTCTTTTCAAACAGATATATATACAAAATATAGTGAAGTAAAGGTTTTTCTTCCCAAAGGATTTGCATATAAACGACTTAGTTCGAACTTAGAACTTTATGATTTTGAAGAACGCGTAGAAGAAGCATTCGACCCCGATAATATTAGACAAAAATTAGCAATTTTTACCTGGTTCTGTAAAGATTTACCCGGGATAAAAGACGAGCCATATACTGATAATGTTGAAGATAATTACGCTAAAATGCGATTTGTACTTGTGGCATATAAAAACGAATATGTGCATATTAAATTTGCGCAAACTTGGGATGATGTAGCTACACGAATTTATAAAATATATGAAGATCTAATGGATGATGATGAATGCGAAAGTATTGTAAAAGAAATTATTCAACCTGAAAGTATTAATCTTAAAAAAGCCAGATTGATTTATAATTATGTTTCTCAAAATATTAAAACCACGGAACATAAATCTTTGATTGGTGATTATTTTAAAGAACCCGCAGAAGTGTTAAAAGATAAATCCGGTAGTTCATCTGAAAAAAGTATGCTGTTAATTAATATGTTAAGGACAGCTGGGCTGGATGCAAAACCAGTATGGATTAGCACAAAAAAGAATGGGGAAGTATCGACAGAATTTTGCGATGGAAGTCAGTTTAACAGATTAATATGTTTGTTAAATGAAAATTCAAAAAATTACTTTTTATATCCAGTGTCTTCGCGAAGTCCGTTTGGTTGTCTAACACCAAGTACTGATGTACCGATCGGATTTTTAATTGAGGAAGAAAAAGGAACTATTATATCGATAACACCTGAACAGGTTGTTAGTGCAATTTTAATTAATACAAATGCAAGTATTAATGAAGATAAAACTTTAAAGGCGAATACGGTTATTCAATATTCCGGATACGCCGCATTAGATGAATATGATATTTTGCATGAAAAAGATCACGCGGACTATGTTAAAGATTTTCTCACCAAGCATTTTGCTGAAGCAAAATTGGATACATTCTTTTATGTGGATGTAGATTCTATCGCCAGACCCTTAACCTTAAATTTATCATTTAGCATCCCAAATTATATTGAGGAAAATGAAGACTTAGGATATTTTCCAGTACCATTTTTTTCTGCACTTGAAGAAAATCCCTTTATCAAACCTAAAAGATCTAGCCCCATTGATTTTGAATATGCTTTCAGCAAAACTGAATATTTAAAAATAGAATTACCTAAAGCTTATTCAGCATCCCAAATTCCAACTAAAAGAAAAAATTTAATTACCGATTTAGGGTTCAGTCAATCCTATGCAAAAGGCGATAATTATATTGAATGCACAAGAACTATTGGACTACGAAATAAGAGGTTATTAACCAGAGACTATAATAGGATAAAGTCATTTTACGATGAAGTAGTCAGTGCATCACGAGATCAAATAGTTATTAACAAGACGGTTACTCCTAATTAATATTACAAAAAAAATGTAATGGATAAAAAAATAATAATTTTAACAATATTTTTAATAACTTTTATAGTAGGTGGGTTGTGTTTTGCACAATCAACTCAGGAAGTAAATTTTGATTCACTAGTTCTAAAAGCCGAGGCTGTTATTTTAGAAGATATTACTGAAATTGAAATTCCTGATAATTACAGTGCCGAATATTCTGTAAGTAAAAAAATACTTATTAAAAATAGTAAAGCAGATGAGTTTTGCCAGTTGTTCATAAATGAATCTCATTTTAATGTTATCGAAGAACTTGAAGCTTCGTTAACTGACTTAAATGGTGATGTTATTAAAGAACTGGATTCTGACGAAATTAAAGAGCAGGAATACTCCGGTGACGCATTTTATTCGGGACATAATTATAAGTATTTTGAAATGCAGCATCATTCATATCCTTTTATTTTTCAATATCACTTTACCATTAAAATTAAGACATTATTATTTTGGCCTAATTGGTTTCCGCAAACAAGCATTCCAAGTTACTCCTCAATCTACAAATTAAAGATTAATTCGGATGTTAAATTTAGATTTTATGGGAAGGGGATTGAAATTGATCCGGTAGAAAAAGCAGATGATACATTTAAAGAATACACATGGAAATTAAGAAACATTCCCACTATTCTTGATGAAGATTATTTGTCTCCCGAAGATAGAATTCAGAAAGCAATATTTTTTGTACCACAAAATTTTAAAACTGACGCGTATGAGGGAAATGCAAATAGCTGGGAAGATTTTTCTAACTGGTATAAACAATTAAGCGCGGACAGATATGATTTATCCGATGAAGCTAAAAACGAAATTTTAGGATTAGTACAAAATATTACTGAGCCTAAAGAAAAAATTAGAATACTGTATAAATATCTTCAGAAAAAAAACAGATATGTTGCAATTGAAATGGGGTTAGCAGGTTGGCAGCCACAGTTTGCGGATCAAGTGTTCAAAAACAGATATGGTGATTGCAAAGATCTTTCAACATATATGGTTTCTATGTTGAATGTGGTTAATATAAAATCATATCCGGCACTTGCCCTAACAAGAAATAAAGGGGTTGTAGATTCGGAGCAACCGTCCAATCAATTTAATCATTGTATTGTTTGTGTACCTTTAGATAATGATACTTTATGGCTGGAATGCACTTCTACATATAATGATTTGGGAGATGTTCCATCAACTATTGAGGACATAAATGCTCTTGTTATTGGTGATCAAAAAGGAAGGCTGGTACGAACACCTCAAAAAAAGTCTGATCAAAATAAAATGGTTTCAGTTTTTAATGGGGCTATTGAAATTACGGGTGATTTAAAGTTTGATGCTAAAATTATAACTACCGGGAATCAAAAAAATTATGTAAAGAACAATCTGGCAAAGTTGAATAGTAAGGATGACAAATTATTTGTGATAAATATGTTAAGCGCAAACTATTCAAACTTAACCATTGAACAATTAGAATCTGATGAATCTAATAATGAAAAAAATAGTGATCTCAATTTGTCGCTAATTGGGGTTTATCATAGATTTTTATCTCAATTAAATGATAGAGTATTTATCAATCCAAGTATATTTAATAGAAAATCGGGTAAAGATTTACCAAAGGAAGAAATAACGAAAAGAAAATATCCGGTATATTTTGCTTATCCATATCAGGATGTAGATACTGTTATTATTAAAATTCCACTCGGTTATAACATGGAATCAAAACCAAAAAATAAGTCGATAGAAAGTAGCTTTGGCAGATATAGTACAGAATATGATTTATTGGATGGTAAACTTTTTTATGTTCGAAATTATGAACTAATACAAAACCATATTCCTTTATCTGCTTATGCAGAATTTTATGATTTTATAAAACAGGTTATTGAATTTGATAAAGCTAAGTTTGTACTTAAAAAAAATTAACCCCTCCTTAGTCCGCACTTGTTAAAGTCTGCTGTTAAGAGTGTTTGTCACTTCGACCGCAGGGAGAAGTCTTATAAATCAAATAGAAGGGGTGTGTAAGTTTAATACTTTAACGAATCTTTATACTCATTACTTTATTCTACTCAACCCAATACTCCTCAACATTGTAAGGGCAAATAATTTCTGGTTTACGTAGCAACGGATAAAAATCGTATTCTATTATAGAGTCATCAACATTAGATAAAAGAATTAAAAATGTTGGTCCAAACGTTGCGCTTTCAGCCCGGGAAACAGGTCTGCCATTGTTGTAACAATTAATTGTAGTAGGTCTGTACCACGCACCAACAATATTATAACCCTTTGCATAAAGCATATTAAGGAATACATCTATTTTATCTTCTTTAATTATTTTGCTGCTTTGTGGTCTGTACTCGTAGTAATAACCTTCATCAGGAAACCAGTCGTTATCAAATGTATCAATAACGGTGTAAGTAAAATTAACAATGCGATCTTTATCAATCTTTGTTTTCCTTACTGTATGCTTTGGCAAAACAACTTCGGTGTAACAGCTTTGCATTGTTAAGGCAAATGCAAGTAAAGCAAATAGTAATTTTATTTGAGAGTTAAGTTTCATACATTATTAAAAACAGTTGTCTACTCTTGATCAGCTTTTAATTTAAGCAGTAAATTTTCTGATATATTCATCTTATTACTTTTAAACCAATAATAGATTTCGTAGTATTCGATAAAACTATCACCTAAATACTTTTTACATACTCTTCTTTGATAGCGAACATCTTGCTGATCAAAAAAAGTTAAAAGTCCATCAAGCCTAACAACATCGTCCAGAATAGTAAATTCTTCAGAGTTATAACCATTATAAAAAATTATTGAATCATCGACTGATTTCATTGGATAAAAATAGACTTCATTAAACAGATCAATAATTTTATTAAGATCTTCATCATTTGCATTAACTAAAAGGTGATCGTTTATATAGTCAAGTATATTATCAGAATCTATTTCATCATAACCATCATATCTGTTATCAGTATTATAAATGTAAAAACTACTATAATATAGGTGTAAACGTGTATTAGTCATATCTTGTAATAGAAATGATTCAAGCGATTTTATTTTATTAATTATTCTTATTGTGTATTCAAGTTTATCAGTATGTAAAATGTCTTCGATTTCTTTCGTCCACTTTTGGTTATCTGCTGTATCATAAGGCATAATGAATGCTCTTTGATGATCAATTCTATTCTTTAGAATAAAATTTTTAGCTAATAGAGAATGATCCTGTTGCTTATCTTGAGGAAAAATAATTACACTTACTAATAAGCTGAGAGTTATAATTTGATTAACAAAATTAATTTTTAATTTCATAATTATAGAATATTTTGTTCAGTTTTTTTATCGAAATAGATTATAAACAAAGACAATTTAACCAGCAGTACACCAAGTATAAAATAAATTATCTGCATTACAAGTCCTGCACCGGTGGGTGAGCCAATAGCAAGTACTTCAACAAATTCAAAAAACATAATAATCAAACCGCACAAAGCAGAAAAAAGCAAAGCATATTTGTTTTTTCGTATCAACATAATGGAGGTAAACAATGCACTACCGCCAACAATAATCATAAGTGCAAGTCCGGGTATAATATAATCTTTAAATACGGAATCATTTAATTCTTCTATAGGTGGTGCGGCAATACCTGTAAGTAAACAGAACCCGCCAGGTATTGCTGTAAGAGCCAGAAATATATTAAGGATAATAAGGGTAGTGTAAAGAGTTTTTTCAGGTAATTGCATCAGCATCACAAAATGTTTATTGCAACTTAGTTTAATAGATTATTTTTTACAATTAACAGATAGCAAATAAAACAGTATTATTAAATGCTACTTTAGCACCCAATCAATGGCGGCTTCAAGAGTATAAAATGGTTTGGAATAGTAGCCTTCATCAATTGTTTCAACTAGTGCAGGTATTACAACATCTTTAGGGGTTTGAGTAATAATTGCAATTTTGCAATTTTTAAAAACCTCAAGATGGTTTCTATAGTACTCTGCAATTTTAGTATGCTCTTTAACTTTTATATCAAATGAAGCAGCTGTATAATCTAAAACAAAGCTTCGAGTTCCTTTAGGTATTAGGTTATTATTAATAGCATAATCCCAAGAGGAATGGATATCTTCAATTGTGATTGGTCCATAATAGTACTTAAACAAAATACCCGTTGAACTATCATACTGATACTTAAATTTATTTACCATTATAAATCTTTAATTGTTAAAAGAACTTTACCCAAAACTACAATAACTGTTTAATAATCTCAATAAGTTTAGCACTAGAAATTGATTATACACCTCTCTGTGTTTTATCCAACGTTCTTTTACCAAGCATAAGTAAAGAAATAATTATACCACCAGCAATAATATTAATAATTGCTGCTTCACTAATCGAATTGCCGAAAAGTACGTAACCCTTTAAGATGCTGTAAAAAATAAATACCGTAGTAAGTGCCATCCCTACTAGAATAAATTTTTCATTCTGTTCATAAACACCAATTGCAGTAATAATTGTAGCAGCACTTAAGAATATCAGAATGATGGTAAACAATACAAGTACAATAGAACTGATATTAATCCCGACCAAAATATCTGTATTGTTAATCAGATCAATTACACCGCCAATGCCACACACTATGCCTAATAAAAATATTAATGCGGATGCAACGCAAAGTAATTTACATCTATCTCTAAGCTTCATTTCGTTACTTTTATTTAATTATGAAATAGTTTTTTTTCTTATACCTTTATCCAGTCCCATTGCCCCAAACAGGACCGAATATTATCTATGCAAAGGTTTCCGGTTTGTTAGCCTCCAAACAAACCGGATTGTTATACTTTTACAAAGAAAAGTATAACTCAATAAAATCTTCCGGCGGATAAACGGGGAGGATAATCGCCGGATGTTGGATTAGTTATTCTACAGACCAGACCCTTCCCCCAGCAGGGTGTGGAATAATTTATAGCTCCTGCAAATCAGCAAGGTAGTCAAGGTCTGTATATTCATTATCAGTAAGAACAGTTTTACCATTTTTAGTAATCAGTGATACAATAGAACCTTTTTTCCATTCACCTGAGTTACTTTTAAGTATTGTATAAAAAGTTTTTCCATTGTACATAGCCTCAATAACTTCATCTCTGCTCCAAGTGGTACCCGCACCAATTTCCACTCCATTATCCTGATGTACTTTAAGGTAAGCAAACAGAATATTGTTTTTTTCATCTTCATACCTAATAGCAGAGATCAGATAATCAGCCCATTTACTCATTGTGTACCCTCGTAACTTGTTTTCAATTTCTAACAATTGTTAAGTCTTTCTAGTTTATTATTTAATGAGTTTTGTTTATCTGTAACCAAAAGTTTGCTGCCTTTTTTCATTGCTACCAAAATATTTGTTCTCATTCCTTTTTCTTCAATAAAGTAACTATGTAGGTTTTGTTCAATATCTTTTATTGCATCAAACTTAAATCTTGGTGATCAGGATTCTTTCTCATTACACAGCGAAAGTATGTCACCGTCGTAACCATTTCTGCTGTTAATTACTTTTCTTTCCGCCACTGTTTATCCTTAAATAAATTATCTAAAAGAACTATCTAATAGTAATACAGATTTGTGAATATTGGTTTAGTACATGTACTAACGATTTTTAATCAAAATCGAAGAAATTGTGAAAAATTAGTCTTTTAATGCGGGTGTAACGTTGTAAGTTAGCTTTGGGTTGTCTTCTCTGAAGATTGAAAAGAAAAGTGCAATAAGAATTTGGAATGCAAGATTAATGTAAAACAATATTATTCCTTTGTGATCACCATTCAGATAGATAATCAAACTTGCTACTGAAGTAGTCATATAAAATGCAAGTACAATATGGAATAAATTAACTAACTGTTTATGATGTAGTTCTATAAGAATTTTATATAGCACTCTAATAAGGATAAGTGTATGAATAATAAGAAGAATAATATCAAAATTAGAAATGGTTAAAAGAAGTATCGCAGTTAGAACAACAACAAAAATTTCAAGTGGTTTAATGTTAAAATCTTTTTTGCGATCGATGTTAACAGTATAAAATAAAATGGGCGCAACAATTACGGATATAATACCTGGATGAATATGAAAGATTTTTACTAATAGAATTGTTAAGGGATCTGATAAACCCAGGAATAAAAAAAAGTAAAATAAGTTACATTTATATTGCCTGAATATTGGGAATATCCAGGCAATTGTAGAAACATATAATACTATTATTGCAATACTCATTGATTATTCAGATTCACACAAAGGTGGACATTTAGCTCCCGTTTCCAGAGTGTTGTTTCCATAGGAAACAGAAAGAACTTCTCTTCTTTGTTCTACGCTTAATTCTTCTTCATCACCCATTTTCTTTTGTCTGAATTCAGAAATCAATCCTCTAACAAGTGAAACACTATAAACAGTAAACACATCGGTGTCTTTATACTCAGCTTTTTCGGGGTAAAGCAGATTTCGCTTGTTATCAAGGATGATAACACCTTTATTTATAATACCAAACATTATTGTCTTATCGGTTTTACCTAGAAGTACATCAATTTCTTGAAGTGGCACTTGTGCGGAATAAAGCACAGTCCCAAATAATTTATCAGCTTCTTGATTGGTAAAAACCTTTCCAATTTCCTTAGTTGGGCTGCATGACAGAAACAGCAGTAATAAAAAAGAAATAATTATTATGTGATATATTTTTTTCATAACAAACCTCGCATAAAATGTTGAAAATAATTTTTGCAAGTGAAACATAGAAAAAATACCTGGATAGTGGTTTAGTACATGTACTAACGATTTTGAGTTATTAGTCAAAATAGTTTCTCCTTTTTTAGTTCAAAGTGTTTAATTCCGCATTTAGCTAATTCAATCTGGGTTTTGATATCAAACTTTCTTAAAAGATTGGAACGATAATAATCAATTGTTTTTTTACTTAACTGCATTTTATCAGCAATTTCTTTACTTGTAGCACCATCAATTACCATTTGAAGTATCTGTTCTTCCCGAAAGTTGAGATCAACATTAAAATCTGAATCTTCTTCAGTTTTTTTCTCATAATCATATATTAATTGTTTAATTGTCTCATCGGACCATTTACTGCCAAAATATTGAAATCCATTATACACTTTTTCTATAGCTAAAAATAATTCCTCTTCCAGAATGTTTTTGTTAACTAAACCCATACCGCCGGATTTAATTACTTTGTAAACATACTCGCCTTCGTCATACATTGATAAGAATAGTGCCTTAGCTTTTGGATCTTTTTTGTGGATTTCCTGAACACTTTGGATACCCGTTAACCCGGGCATCGCAATATCAGTAAGAATAATATCCGGGCGGAAGTTAAAATATTTTTCTATCAACTCACTTCCGTTTTCAGCTTCAGCAACAATAGAAAATTCTTTGTTATCATCCAAAAGCCTTATCACACCTTGCCTGAACAGAGTGTGATCATCAGCTACTAATATTTTTATAACTCGATTTTTCATTTATGTTTATTGTTTCAATCGGAAAGGCAACAATAATTACAGTTCCGCTATTGTTTGTAGAATCTATCTGAAATGTACCATTTAATTTTTCAACGGTTTCCTGCATATTCATTACGCCAAGACCATCCGAAATATATTTATCATTTAAAAGTTTTTTTGGTTTAAATCCAATTCCATCATCAGAAATAAAAAGTACCAGTGTGCCATCATCCAGCAATAAATTAATTGTAAATGAAGTTGCCTTAGCATGTCTTATTATGTTGTTAAGTGATTCTTGAATAACTCTAAAAAGGCAAATTTCAATTTCTTTTGAAATAGTAATCGGAGTTTTAGGAAATTGAATCTGATATTTATAACCTGCTTCTCTTGCAACATTATTACACATTGATTTTACAACTGTTTCTAATCCCAATTCATCAATATTTAACGGTTTTAGGTTATGTGCAAGTTCTCTTACATCATTTAAAGTGGAATCAAGAATATTAATCGTTCTTAAATAATCTTGTTCATTAAGTCCGGCGCCAATAAACTTTTTGTAATTACCTATATTTAATTTTATAAGTAAAATATTCTGTGCTATTGAATCATGCAGAATTCTAGATAACCTGTTTCTTTCTTCCTCAATAACTTTTTGCAAATGTGCGGATGAATTTTTAAGTAAGTTTTGATAGTTGGTCATTTGTCTGTCATATTCTTTTTGCGCTGTTGTATCCCAAAAGTAAAGCTGCGCCATATCCAAAAAAGATATTCCTTTAAAATTTATATCATAATATCTTTCATTTAGTTCTAATGGAAGGATAAAAGATTGATCATTTAGAATAATACCAGTGATATCAATTTCAATTTTAGAAACCAAAGAATCCAATTTGCTTTTATTAACCTCAAGTAAGTGAAATCTTTCCTTAGCTGATTTGTTTAGGCTTGTAATTAAACCGGAAGAGTTGATTCGCATAATCGGGTTTGGATCAAGTTCAGAAAACATTTCAAGAATATTTTCAGTTGTGATTTCAAACTGTTGCTGATCCTTCTTGTGTTTCCTGATCATTGGGTTGTAAATGTAGCGGTAGGAGATATAAATAATAGCCGAAACAAGGATGAAAATTAAAATGGATATATAAACCGGGTTATAAAAACTCGGTAGTGATTTTATATATTCATTTATATCATCGGATTTTTGAAAAAGAAGTTGCAAGTATTTTATCCATACTTTAATTAATAATATAGTATGCTCTTAAAGAACCAGAACAATTTCTTGTAAAATAATAAGAAAATATTTACTCATCACTAAAAAAACTCAACTTTCTATTTGAGATTTAGAGTTGGACTTCCAAAATCCAAAATTTCAGTTTTTACCTTAACCTAAGCAAATATTTTTTTTGAAAATATTTTTACTGTTTTTCTTGACTTTCGTCAAATTTTTCTATTATTTTGGGTTGTAGTGGGGAAAAATGTGGAATTATCCCAAATAAGAGAGTGAATGTTTAGAGGTCAATTTACATATTCAATGGATTCTAAAGGTCGGATCGCTATTCCGGCTAAACTTAGAAAGCATATTTCTGCAGATACAAACGAAACGTTTGTGATGACGAGAGGTCTATCCAATTGCATCGATTTATATCCGCTGGATGAATGGCAGAAGATAGAAGAATCACTTTTAAATTTAAATACATTCCAACCTGATGATGCAAGATTTATAAGAATGTTTGTTCAGTTTGCTGCTGAAGATGTAATGGATGGCCAATCAAGAATTATGATCCCATCAACTCTCATTACTTATGCAAAAATTGAAAAAGAAGTTTTAATACTTGGTGCGTTAAAAAAAATAGAAGTCTGGAATCCAAAAGTTTATGAAGAATATTTATTACAATCTCCGCAAACTTATGAGGAGATTGCGGCTAAAGTAATGGCTTCTAAATGAGTGAGCATCATATTCCTGTGATGCTTAATGAAAGCTTGGATCTTTTAATTACTGATCGTTCCGGAATTTACTTTGATGCAACGCTGGGATTTGGCGGACACTCGAGTGAAATTATTAAAAGACTAAATAATGATGGTCGTCTTATAGCTGCTGATGTTGATACTAATGCTTTTGAGTTTTCAAGAAAAAAATTTGCTGATGAATCGGGAGTTAGTTTATACAACTTTAATTACTCTTTTATAGATGTGATTGCAAAGATAGAATCAATACAAAACTATGATGGTGTGCTTGCGGATTTAGGAGTATCATCATTTCAATTGGATAATCCGGAATCCGGTTTTACCTACCGTAGTGATGCATTGCTTGATTTACGAATGGATAAAACCAAAAAAGTTACTGCCGCCGATGTTATCAATACTTTTACGGAAGAAGATCTAGCAAATGTTTTTTATGAATATGGCGAAGAAAAGAATTCCAGAAAGATTTCCCGGACTATTGTCGAAAGACGTACCGGTAAAAGAATTGAAACAACCGGACAGTTAGTTTCAATAATTAATGAACTTGTTCCACTAAACTTTCAACGAAAAACATTATCAAGAATTTTTCAGGCGCTTAGAATTTATGTAAACGATGAATTAGGAAATCTGAAATTATTTTTAGAAAACTCACTTAAGGTTTTGAAAAAGGGCGGACGGATTGTTGTTATCTCTTATCATTCGCTAGAAGACAGAATAGTAAAAGATTTTTTTAAAGCTGAAACTATTGTAAGCCTTAGTCCAAAAGAAGATCCACTAGGATTAATTAAAAAAGATGCAAGGTTAGAACTGATTAATAGAAAACCACTTTTACCGAGTGATGATGAAATCAGAAATAACTATCGCGCGAGAAGTGCTAAACTAAGAGCTGCTGAACGATTATGAAGAAAAGTGCTAAACCAACAATTTTTTTGTTAATAACACTTCTGTTGATAATAACTGTATTTGCGCTTGCAAGTGTTGGGCTAAAACTTAAATATGAAAAAAACGTTTTGCAAAAAGATAAAGCAGAAAAAACCTATAAAACAGAAAGTCAAAGAAAAATAAAACTAACAGCAGAATATCAAACTGTAACTGCTGAAGAAAGAATTGTTGCAATTGCAGAAACAAGGCTTGGTTTGATTAGAAATGTTGAGTCAGCTTTTATTATAAAATATGATATCAACAAAGTTGAAGATCTAAACGAGATTTTAAAAGAAAAATATGAATAACTCACGCGCATTATTTGTAATACTATCAATCTTAATCTTTTTCATCGCATTGGTGATCAAGCTGGTTGATATTCAGATAGTGCGTTCAGAGGAATATTCTTATTATGCTCAAAGACAACAAACAGGCGTAGAAAAAATTGAAGCTGAACGTGGATTGATTTACGACCGCAATAATGTTTTGTTGGTTTATAATCGTGCAGATGTTTCTTTTTATGTTGATTTAAGAATGATCAAACAAAAACATAAAAACGAGATTGCGCAAATATTTGCTAAGAAGTTTAATAGAAGTAAAAACTATTATTTGAATCTTATGAAAGGTTCAAAGAAAACTATATGTCTCGAGAAGAAAACTTCATTAGAAATCGCAGCATCATTAAAGAATATTAAACGTTCAGGATTTTTTTATAAAGAGGAACCTTCAAGAGTTTTTCACTACAATAATCTTGCATCACACGTTCTTGGTTACTTAAATAATGATGATAAAGGCGTGATGGGTATTTCAGAATTTTATGAAGATGCATTAAATGGTGAAGATGGATCCAGAATTATACAAAAAAATGCTGTTGGTGAAACTGTTACAGTAGATGAAGAAGAGATAAACCCTGCTGTTTCAGGTGATGATTTTTATTTAACAATTGATAAAAGTTACCAGTTAATTCTTGAGGATGAATTAAGAAAAGGTGTGAGCGAATATGGCGCTGCTTCCGGTACCGGAATTATAATGAACCCAAACACCGGCGAAGTACTTGCACTTGCAAATATTGATGATTTTAATCCTAACGAATATTGGAAGTACAATGATTTTCAAAGAAGAAATCGTGCAATAACGGATACTTATGAACCCGGTTCAACTTTTAAATCTTTTACCATTGCTTCATTAATTGATCAGAAGTTATGCAGACTTAATGAAAGATTAAATCTTGAAAATGGAAAATATAAATTTCAAAACGTAAATATTAGGGATACTCATCCTTTTAAAAGTTTAGATGTTGTTGGAATACTTGAACAATCAAGTAACATCGGTGTTGCAAAACTTGTCCAACGAATTGATGATGAAAAATATTTTAAATATTTGCGCGGATTTGGTTTTGGAAATTCCACTTCACTAACATTGCCTGGTGAAACTGCTGGGAAATTAAGAAAACCAAATGAATGGTCTAAAGTCTCTAAAGCATATCTTTCATTTGGATACGAAATTTCTGTAACCCCTTTACAAATGTTAGCTGGATATTGTGCATTAATTAATGGCGGAGTTTTATACGAACCACAATTGCTTCAACGTCAAATTTCAAAAAATGGAGACTTAGTTCATGAGTTTGATCCTATTGAAATAAGAAGAGTTATATCATCTGAAACTTCTAATGTTATGCGCGATTTATTGGGTGGGGTTGTAAAAAATGGGACAGGTAAAAAAGCGTTTTCAGAGTTTATTTCAGTTGGCGGAAAAACCGGGACATCACAAACTTTAGTTAATGGAAAATATTCCAAACAACATTACAATTCTTCTTTCATTGGATTTTTTCCGGTTGAAAATCCGCAAGTGGTTTGCTTGATACTGTTAAATGCACCAGATCAAGGCAGATATGGTGGATTGGTTGCGGCTCCAATATTTAAAAGTCTTACTGAAAGAATTGTCCAAACTGATATTGAAAAATTTCAACAATATTTTAATCCTGATTTAATGCACAATCTAAAATTTGCTGATGATCATTCTCAAACAAAAACTGAAATAAAACCAATTAGTGTTAAAGAGGTAAAATTATCATCTAATAATAAAATGCCTGATCTTGTAAACTGCCATGTTAAAGACGCCATTTATGCACTAACAAAACTTGGTGTTAAGTATAAAATTAAAGGAACAGGAATTATAACTTCCCAAAGTATTGCTCCAGGTAAAAAGTTAAATGGAAATGAAGTATGCTTGATTGAATGCTCCGAGTATACTGTTAAAGGAGCTTCTTTATAAATGGAAATGACGCAGCTTTTAAATAGTGTTAATGCTATTCAAGTAACTGGAGAAGTTCAAAGAAAAGATGTTGCGGATATAGTTTATGATTCAAGAAAAGTTCTGAAGAATTCTGTGTTTGTTGCGATAAAAGGATACAAAACTGACGGTCATAAGTTCTTGCAGGATGCCATCAATAAAGGTGCAGTTGCTGTTGTTGTGGAAGATCCAAACTCAATTCCTGACGAATTTGTCGCTCATGCCCAAATCGCAAAAATTGTTGTAAAAGACTGCAGAAAAGCATTGGCAGAATTATCAAAAGGGTTTTACAAAGATCCAACAAGTAAATTTAAACTTATTGGAATTACAGGGACAAATGGAAAAACTACATCAACATTTATTTTAAAAAATATTTTGCAGAATGTTGGATATAAAACTGGATTAATTGGAACAATTGCAAATTATATAGGTGACGTAAAAGTCGATTCAAAGCTTACAACACCGGAATCTAATGATTTGAACAAAATGTTTTTAGATATGATTCAAGAAGGTTGCACGCACACCGTGATGGAAGTTTCATCACATTCATTAGTCTTAAACAGAGTTTACGGATTAGATTTTTCAGCAGCAATATTCTCTAATATTACTTCCGATCATTTGGATTTTCATAACAGTTTTGAAGAGTACTTAAAAGCAAAGAAAATTTTGTTTGATGGATTAAATCAAAAATCTTTTGCAATAATTAATTCTGATGATATACATTCAAAAGAGATAACTAAAGATTGCAAAGGCAAAGCAGTCACTTATGGTGTTGCTGAAAATTCACATTATCAAATTAAAAATATCGTTTATGATTTAAATGGGACTGATTTTACAATCACAAATAACAAAGTTGATTATAAAATTCATACTTCATTAATCGGAACATTTAACGCATATAATGCAACTTCAGCATTTGCAACTGCAAATAGTATTGGGATTGATGCTGATAAGATAATTAGCGGAATAAAATCATCACCACAAGTTCCGGGAAGATTTGAAGTTTTAGGTAATGGAAAGAAAAAGGTTATCGTTGATTATTCACATACAGCTGATAGTTTAGAAAAAGCATTACAAGCTGTTAGAGAAATAGTAAATGATAAAAATCAGGTAGTTACAGTATTTGGATGCGGCGGCGATAGAGATAAAACGAAACGTCCTATTATGGGTAAAGTCGCAAGTGAATTAAGTGATAGAGTTTTTGTTACCTCTGATAATCCAAGAACAGAAAACCCTTTTGAGATTATTGAAGATATCAAAAAAGGAATTGCTAAAAATAATTATGAAGTCGAAGAGAATAGGGAAGCGGCAATCGCAGAAGCTATAAAAACTTCTAATGAGAATGCTGTCATTCTGATTGCAGGAAAAGGACACGAGAGTTATCAAGAGATAAATGGCGTTAGAAATCATTTTTCAGATCGTGAAATTGCATTAAAGTATTTAGCTTAATGAAAAAAATACATTTAAACATAGAAGATATTTTTAATATCCCGACAGCAGTGATTTATAATCCTGATATGTTTAAATCTATTTATCATGTTTCAATTAATTCAAGAGATATTAAAAAACACACCTTGTTTATTGCAATAAAAGGCGAACGATTTGACGCGCACGATTTTATTGATGAGGTTGTAAAAAGAGGTGCAGTAGCGATCATTATAAATGAGAAGAATTTTAAAAAGATTAGTGATTTAGAAATTCCTGTAATAACTGTTAAAGATACCGTTGTTGCATTAGGCGATGTTGCAAAATTGTGGCGTTCAAAACTTAAAGCAAAAATAATTGGAATAACCGGAAGTGCTGGTAAGACAACAACAAAAGAAATTCTTGCAGCATTGCTTTCTGAAAAATTTAAAGTGAACAAAACAGTTGCAAACAATAATAATCATATTGGTGTGCCGTTAACGATTTTAAGTACAAATGAAAAGCATCAAGTATTAGTTGCTGAACTCGGAACAAATCATTTTGGAGAGATTCCTTACACAACAGCAATTACTAATCCGGATTTAGCTTTGATAACAAACATTGGTGATTCACATTTAGAATATTTGAAAAATCGTAAAGGTGTGTTTAAAGAAAAATCTGCGTTATTAAAAGCAACATTAAATAATGGTGGAAAAGTTTTTATAAATAATGATGATAAGATTTTAAACGAATTTGGAAAGACTGTAAAAAATAAAATCACATTTGCCTTGAATGAAAAAGCAGATTATAAATCAAGTATTAAAGGTTATGATAAGTTAGCGCGACCGCAGATTGAAATAAAAAGTAAAAAAAGTGATTCTGTTATAACTCTACCAATTAGTGGTGACAAAAATGTTTTAAACTTTACTGCTGCTTTTGCAATTGCATCTGAGTTGGGATTAACAAATTCACAAATTCAAAAAGCTTTAAAGAAAATAAAATCTTATAACAAAAGATTAGAAATTAAAAATTATAAAAAGTTTGCTCTTATTAATGATACTTACAACGCTAATCCAGATTCGATGAAAGCATCGCTTGAAATTTTGAATAAGATTGAATCAAGAAGAAAGAAAATTGCTGTTCTTGGAGATATGTTTGAACTCGGCCCTGAATCAAAAGCAAAACATTTAGAGTTAGCAAGCTTCATCGATAAAATTAAAGTTGATGAAGTATATGCTATTGGTAAAATGATGAAGTTAATGAATCAAAAGTTAAATCATAAAACAATAGTACATCAGCACTTTAATGATAGAGAATCATTAACAAACTTTTTAAAAACATTAGATATTAATAATTCTGCAATCCTTGTTAAAGGCTCACGCGGAATGAAAATGGAAGAGTTTGTTTCGATTCTTGAAACAAGAAAAAAATAATGCTTTACTATTTATTTGAATACATAAATAAAACTTTCAATCCACCAGGATTTGATATTTTTAGATTCTTAACATTCCGTTCTGCACTAGCAGCAATAACAGGATTGTTCCTGGCATTCTATCTCGGTCCAAAAATTATTAAGCGTTTGCAAGCACATCAAATTGGTGAAGCAAAAAAAGCTGATGGTCCCAAGTTTCATTGGTCAAAAGCAGGCACACCAACAATGGGTGGAATGATAATAATATTTTCTGTTGTTATTCCTGTATTGCTTTGGGCTGATTTAAAAAGCACATACATAATATTAATTCTTGTTGGTACAATTTGGTTAAGTCTAGTCGGATTTTTAGACGACTATTTGAAAGTAATAAAAAAATATCCAAACGGATTGATTGGTAGATATAAAATTTTAGGACAGGTTACGATTGGACTAATAGTTGGTTGTGCAGTTTACTTTTTACCTGAATTTAAAGATGTAAACACTTTAACAACAGTTCCATTTTTAAAAAATGTAAATTTAGATTTCTCAATTTTCTACATACCGCTGGTTGTGTTTATCATAACAGCAACATCAAATGCGGTAAACTTAACTGATGGATTAGATGGATTAGCAACTGGTGTAATAGTGATAGTTATGATTGCGCTTGCTTTACTATCATACTTTAGTGGCAATACAATCTTTGCAAATTATTTAAATATAATCCATCTGCCAGGAGCAGGAGAATTAACTGTTTTTATTGCAGCATTAATAGGTGCCGGTTTAGGATTTCTCTGGTTCAATTCATATCCCGCACAAGTGTTTATGGGTGATACGGGCTCACTTGCTTTGGGTGGTGCGTTTGGAATAATAGCAGTGCTAATCAAGAAAGAATTATTTATTCCAATTCTTGGCGGAATATTTTTTATGGAAACTTTATCTGTAATTGTTCAAAGGCTTTACTTCAAATACACTAAGAAAAAATTTGGTGAAGGCAAAAGGGTTTTTAAGATGGCACCAATTCATCATCATTTTGAAATGGTTGGATGGGCAGAACCCAAAATTGTTGTGCGTGCTTATATTATCGCAATCATACTTGCTATTGTAACTTTAGTTTCATTTAAAATTAGATAAGATGTTAGACATTAATAACAAAAAAATATCGATAATTGGTGCCGCAAGAAGCGGGCTTGGTGCTGCAAAGCTTGCAAAAAAGCTTGGTGCGATTCCATTTGTTAGTGATGCAGGATGTGAAGAAAAATTAAAAACTTCAACTCAAGTTTTACAAAAAGAAAAAATAGATTTTGAAATTGGTAAACACACAGAAAAAGTTTTTGATTGTAATTTGATGGTTGTAAGCCCCGGTGTTCCGTCAGATGCTGAAGTTATTAAAAATGCAAAAGCTAAAAATGTTAAAACAATAAGTGAAGTTGAATTTGCTTCCTCATTTTGTAATGCAAATGTTATTGGGATTACAGGGACTAATGGTAAAACCACAACAACTAGTCTGTGCGGTTATCTTTTCAATGAATGTGGAAAGAAAACTTATACGGCTGGTAATATTGGCTTAGCATTTTCTGAAATATCTGCTGGAGCGAAAGAAAATGAATTTGTGGCACTTGAGATATCGAGCTTTCAGTTAGATTTAATTGACAAATTCAAACCCAAAGTTGCAATGATATTGAACATTACTCCGGATCACCTAAACAGATATGAAAACAGTATTGAAAAATATGCACAATCAAAGCTGAGAATATTTGAGAACCAAGATGGGAATGATTTTCTAATTTTAAGTAAGGATAGTGATTTATTAAATCAGAATTTCAAAAATGCTAAAAGTAAAATTTTCTTTTTTTCAACAACAAAAAAAGTTACTAACGGATGTTTTTTAGAAAATAATGAAGTAAAATATGTTAAAAATGATGTATTGGAATTTACTTGTAATGTTTCCGATATATTTATTAGGGGCGAGCATAACGTTCAGAATGCAATGGCTGTGATAATTGTGGCAAAGATTTTTAATCTTCATAATGAAAAAATTCTTGAGGCATTAAGATCATTTAAAGGAGTTGAACACAGGATTGAACTAGTAAGGGAAATTGATGGGGTGAAATTTATTAATGATTCTAAAGCCACAAACATTGATTCTGTAATTGTTGCTTTGAAAAGTTTTGATGATCCAATTATCCTAATACTTGGCGGACAAGACAAAGGTAATGATTACTCGGTGATTGAAGATTTAGTAAAAGAAAAAGTTAAGAAGATTTATGCAATCGGTTCATCAGCAGAAAAAGTTTTTAATTACTTTCATTCTAAAGTAAAAACTGAGATTAAAAAAGATTTTGACGAAGTGATAAACTCAGTTATTAGTGAAGCTCGAGAGGGTGATGTTGTTTTGCTTTCACCAGCTTGTGCAAGTTTTGATATGTTTGATAATTACGAACATCGCGGAAAAGTATTTAAAGAAATAGTAAACGGTAAATGAAAAAATTAGCAATCACAGTTTTCTTTGCCTCATTTAGTTTAATCTTAATCGGATTGATAGTAGTGATGAGCGCAAGCAACACCTATAGCGCTGCAAAGTTTGATAGCGCTTTTCACTTATTCAACTCGCATCTTTCAAGAGTTGTTGCCGGTTTATTTATGATGGCAATATTTAGTTTTATTCCTTATGAATGGTATAAGAAAATTAGTAAACCTGCCATTCTTAGTACGGTTTTACTTTTGATTATAACATTGATATTTGCTCCTCAAGTAAAGGGAGCAGGCAGATGGTTAAACCTTGGGTTTATAACTATTCAACCTGCAGATATAGCAAGATTACTTCTAATAGTTCACCTTTCTTATTTATTAGAAAAAAAGAGAGATGATATTTTAGATTTTAAAAATGGATTTATGTATTTGTTCATTTGGGTTATGATGATTGCCGGATTAATATTTATTCAACCAAATGTCAGTACTGCTGCATTAATTGTTGTAATTTCTCTAACTATGCTATATGTAGGCGGAGCAAGGCTCAAACATATTTTTGTTTCGTCATTCAGTTTGATAATTGCTGCAAGTTCTTTTGCAATGATTCTACCTCACTCAAGAAAAAGAATTATAGGATTTATAAATTCTTTTGGAGATGGCGGAACAATTAATCATCAACTTAAACAAGGAATGCTAAGTCTCGGCAGCGGTGGAATATTCGGAGTTGGAATTGGAAATAGCAGGCAAAGTAATTTGTTTTTACCGGAATCTTATGGTGATTTTATTTTTGCTATTCTTGGTGAAGAAACTGGATTTATTGGCGTTATTGTAGTTCTTCTTTTCTATGTTGTTCTTTTTGTTGCAGGAATTCTTATCGCGAAAAGAGCAAAGGATAAGTTTGGACAAATGCTTGCGTTCGGAATTTCATTTTCAATTATTATCTATGCATTTGTAAATGCTGCAGTTGCTACTGGATTATTTCCAACAACAGGGCTTGCTCTGCCGTTTATTAGTTACGGTGGGACGTCAATTATTTTTCTTAGCGCTTCAGTTGGGATACTAATGAACGTAGCAATTTATAATCATCAAACTGAAAAGGATAAAGAAAAACAAAAGCAAAGTGAGATTGAATCCTTAAAGAAAAATGAATTAGCATTTCAGGATTTTAAGTGATGAAGAGACAGAACAATCCATATCGATTTCTTTTTGCCGGCGGCGGAACAGGCGGACATTTGTATCCAGCAATTGCAGTTGCAGATGAGATTAAGAGATTAAAACCTGAAGCTGAAATAATCTTTGTGGGTACAAAATCTAAAATTGAAGGAAGAGTAATTCCAAAACTTGGTTATGGATTTAAATCAATCTGGATAAAAGGATTTGCTAGAAAGTTTAATCTTGAAAATTTATTGTTCCCGGTAAAACTATTTGTATCGCTTGTGCAATCGTTATTTATTTCTTTCAGATTTAAACCTCGAGTTGCGATAGGTTCAGGCGGTTATGTTGCGGGTCCTGCAGTATGGGGAGCATCTGTGTTGGGAGCAAAAGTAATTTTAATGGAATCCAATAGTTATCCAGGTTTAACTACTCGGTTGTTAGAGCGTTATGCTGATGAAGTGAACATTTCATTTGAAGATTCAAAAAAATATTTGAGAAGACCTGATAAAATAAAATTGACAGGTAACCCTGTTAGAAGTGAACTTGGTTCATCTACTAAAGAAGAAGCAAAAAAATCTTTTGGTCTTGATGAAGGCAAGTTTACTGTTCTTGTACTTGGAGGAAGTTTAGGAGCAGCATCAATTAATAAAGCCGTTGCCGATTGTGTTGAGGAGTTAGAAAAAAAATCTTTACAAATCGTCTGGCAAACTGGAAAAAATTATTATCATAGCTATAAAAACATTAATTTAGACTCCGTGAAAATTCTGGATTTTGTTGAAGACATGAACAAAGCTTACTCAGCTTGTGATTTGCTTGTTGCGAGGGCTGGTGCAACTACCATTGCTGAGCTAACTGTTCTAGGAATTCCTTCAATATTAATTCCGTCGCCCCACGTCGCGGAGAATCATCAATATTTTAATGCTAAATCGCTTGCAGATAAAAATGCTGCAATCTTGATTAAGGATTCTGACGTGAATTCGGTTTTGAAGGAAAAAATATTTGAATTAGTTCAGAACAAAATTTTATTAAAAAGTTTGAGCGAAAACGCTAAAAGTATCTCAAGACCTGAAGCGGCAAATGTAATAGCCAAGAGCGCAATTAATTTTGCTTTAGCAACATGACAGACGAACAATTAAAATATAAAAGTAAATTCAAGTATAATATGTCGTTTTATTATCAGTCAACAATTATATACTTCGTTGCATTTGCAATTTACTTGTTGATTAGAGGAGAGTTTGTTGAAAGTTCTTATACACTAATTACACACGATCCAATAATTTACTTGCTTGCCTTTATTGTTGTTGTTTCTGTAATTGCATTGTTGTTCAATCTTTATAGAAACAGATATATCGAATTTAATAATGAGGGTTTAGTATTTAGTGATAGGTTTGGTTCCAAGCTTATTCACAAAAATGAAATTAAAGCGATTAAGCTCGGTAAAGATAGAAGATATGGAAAATCTAATCCCTTAAAATTGGTTAGAATAAAAATTAATTCCAGAATAAGACCGTTTGTAGTTAGACCGAATGATTATGAAAATGAAAATGAGTTACTCAAAAAATTTCATCAACTTAAACTTGAAGTAGAAAAAGTATAGATGTTCAAGAATATTAAAAAAGTTCACTTTGTTGGTATTGGCGGAATAGGAATGAGCGGAATAGCAGAGATTCTTTTGAGTCAGGGCTTTATTGTTTCTGGTTCTGATAAATCCAAAAGTGAAGTTACGGATAGACTTGAAAGCATCGGAATAAAAGTATATGAAGGTCATTCTCCGGAAAATTTAAAAGATGCTGATGTTCTCGTTTATTCTTCTGCAGTTCAGATTGATAACCCAGAAGTTAAAGCAGCTATTGATCGAAAGATTCCTATAATAAAAAGATCTGAAATGCTTGCTGAAACAATGCGGATGAAATATGGGATCGGAATTTCTGGCACGCATGGTAAAACTACAACAACATCAATGGTTGGATTAACTTTAACTGAAGGTGGAATTGACCCTACAATTATTGTTGGTGGAAAGCTTAGCGGTTTAGGCGGAACAAACGCAAGACTTGGGAGTGGAGAATTTATTGTTGTAGAAGCAGATGAATTTGATAGAACGTTTTTAAAACTTACTCCAACTATTGCAGCTATCACAACATTAGAAAGCGAACATCTTGACACGTACAAAGACTTGGATGATATAAAATCCGCCTTCATTGAGTTTGCAAATAAAGTACCTTTCTATGGTTTTGTTACATTGTGTTTAGATGAACCGGCATTGCAGGATATAATGCCGCACATCAACAAAAAAATTATTACATATGGATTGAATGCTCAGGCCGATGTTAGAGCTATGGATATTACTCATAATGGATTTACTAGCACTTACAAAGTTAAATATTTTGGTAAAGAGCTAGGTGAGATCACTTTAAAAATTCCTGGTACACATAATATCAACAACTCACTTGTTGCTATTGTAATTGGAACGGAACTCGGAATAGATTTTAAAATTATAAAATCAGCATTAGAAACTTTCTCTGGTGTTTACAGAAGATTTGAAGTTAAATACAATAAGGAAATTTTGGTTATAGATGATTACGCACATCATCCAACTGAAGCGGCAGCTACTTTAAAAGGGATTAGAGATGGTTGGAATAGAAGATTAATTGTTGTTTTTCAACCACATCTTTATTCGCGTACTAAAGATTTTTATCAGGAGTTTGGCAGAGCCTTTCTTAATTCTGATGTTTTTATTTGTACTGATGTATATCCTGCAAGGGAATTGCCAATTGAAGGCATAACCGGGGAATTAATTGCATCGACAACAAAAAAGTTTGGACATAAAAATGTTCATTATGTTGCTAATAAAAATGAAGTGCCTTCTTTACTGGATGAAATTAAAAAAGATGGAGATATTGTTGTAACAATGGGTGCGGGAGATATCTGGAAATATGGTGAGCAGTTTGTAGAGATGTTAAATAAAAATTAATGAAAAATGATTTTGGAAAAATATTTGGCATTATTCTTTTATCTGTAATTGTACTTTCAATTTTATACTTGTCTCTTTTTACATATAACAAAAAGGGAAAAGAGGAAATTAAAATGATAAATATTTACGGTAATCATTTGTTAAATAAAAAAATCTATTTGCGATTTGCTGATATAGATCAATCATCTGTTTATGATGATTTAACTCTTAACATGATTAAAAAAAGAATTGAAGAGCATCCATATATTGCTAAAGCCGAAGTAAAATCTGATGGACTCGGAAATGTTGATGTGAGGATCAAAGAAAAGGATATTTATGCTGTGTTGTTGAGCAGAACAGAGCCATACTTTTTAACAAATGATTTTGAACTACTAAAGATTCAAGAATATACAACATACTCGGATATTCCGGTAATAAGCAATTTTAGAATAACAGATAAACTTTCACCTGCTACAATTTATAAAACGGAAGATGTTGTTGAAGCATTTAGAATTATAGATGCAGCTAAAATTACAGATATTGAATTATCAAAAAAACTATCAGAGATAAATCTTAAAAATGGTGGCGATGTTGTGTTAACCTTTTCAGGAGTTAATTATCCTGTTGTTTTTGGAAGAGGTAATGAATCTAAAAAAATGATTTACCTTAGTTTAGTTTGGGAAAGAATAAACAATTTAAAAGCAAGTTATCAAAATACTGAATACATAGATTTAAGATTTACAAATGAAGCATACATCGGAAGCAAAGAAAACACAGGCTTGATTTAATGAAAAAAGAAATTTTAGTTGGATTAGATTTAGGAACAACAAAAGTTTGTGCTGTAATTGCTGAAAAGATTCCAGAACAAAACAAGATTGATATACTTGGGTTTGGTGTTGCTCCTTCCGAAGGATTGCATAAAGGATTAGTTGCAAATATTGGTAAAACTGCTGAAGCAATTAAATCGGCAATGTCTATTGCCTCCAACAGAGCTGGCTTTGAAGTTACAACAGTTAATGTTGGTGTTGCCGGTGAACATATTACAAGTATCAGACATAGAAATTATGTGACAATAAATCGTGATGAAAAAGAAATCACTAAAGATGATCTTGATCGATTAGAAGCTGATGTTCGTACAATCAGAATTCCAAGTGATAGACAAATTCTTCATATAATTCCGGAAGAATTTTCAATTGATCATCAAAGTGGAATTGAAAATCCAATTGGAATGTCTGGTTCAAGATTAGAAGCAAGTAATCATGTTGTGCTTGCCTCAATACCAGCAATGGAAAATATTAGAAAATCTGTTGAACGTGCAGGTTATCAAGTTCAGGATTATATCTTGCAGCCAATCGCATCAAGTGCATCTGTATTGGAAGAAAGTGAAAAAGATTTAGGAGTTGCTTTAATAGATATTGGTGGTGGTACAACAGATATAGCTATCTATCATAAAAAAGCTATTAAGCACACAAGAGTAATTGGAGTTGCAGGAAATCAAGTTACAAATGATATTCGCGAATCTCTTGGTGTTATGACAGATGAAGCCGAAAGACTCAAAAAAGAATACGGTTATGCAAGTGAGAATGCAATTATTAAAGATGAAGATATTTTGATTAAAGGTGTTGGCGCAAGAGGGAATACAAAAATTCCAGTGAGTCTGCTTACACAAATCATAAGTTTAAGAATGAAAGAACTGTTTACACTTGTTGATAATGAATTACGAACCGCCGGTTTCAAATCCAAAATAAAAGCTGGAATTGTGCTTACAGGCGGCGGATCATTACTAAACGGCGTTACAGAATTAGCAGAAGAAGTTTTTGGTTTACCGACCAGAATCGGTGTTCCGCAAGAGTTGGGTGCAGGATTATCAAATGAAATTGAAAGTCCTGAGTTTGCAACTGTTGCAGGATTAATTAAGGGAATACCGGGCGGCAAGTCAAGTGAGTATCAGGTTTTAATTAAAAAACAAAAAGAAAAATCTGAAAATCAAATTGGCAAGCTTATTAAAAAAGTGCAAGATTTTTTCAACGAATTATAAATCATTATAGGAGGACCTATGTCGCGATTTGCAACCATCGATAAAGAAAAACCGATGTCAGCAGTTTTAAAAGTTGTTGGTGTTGGCGGTGGAGGCTGTAATGCCATCGAAAGTATGATTGCTCGCGGGTTAAGCGGTGTTGAGTACATTGCCGTTAATACGGATTCACAAGTGCTACGGAGCAGTACTGCAACACATAAAGTTCAGTGTGGCAGTGCAATTACACGCGGCTTAGGTGCCGGAGCTGACCCTAACATTGGAAGAAAATCTGCCGAAGAAGATCGCGATCAGATTGCTGAGGTTCTTTCCGGAAGTGATATGGTTTTTATTACTGCCGGTATGGGCGGTGGAACTGGAACGGGTGCGGCTCCTGTTATTGCCTCGATTGCAAAAAGCATAGGCGCTTTGGTTGTTGGTATCGTTACCAAACCTTTCCGATGGGAAGGTAAAACAAGAATGATGAATGCTGAAAAAGGTATAATGGAATTGCGTCAGCACGTTGATAGCTTAATTGTTATTCCAAATGAAAGATTACTTAACATTTTAGATAAAGCCACAAACGCTTTTGCTGCTTTTGATAAACCGAATGAAGTTCTTTATGAAGCAACCCGTGGCATAGCAGATATCATCACAATTGAAGGATTGATCAACGTTGATTTTGCTGATGTCCGTGCTGTAATGAATTCCAGTGGTGAAGCTTTGATGGGATGTGGAATTTCCAGCGGTGAAAATCGCGCAATTGAAGCAGCCCAAAAAGCTATTTCAAGTCCGCTACTTGAAGGTGTAAATATTAAAGGTGCAAAGAGTGTACTTGTTAATGTTACAGGATCAAGCAGTATGACAATGCAGGAAATTAACGAGGGCAACAATATAATATTTGAAGCCGCTGGTGAAGAAGCCAACGTTATTTTTGGTGTTGTTAAAAAAGACGAAATGAATGATTACATATCTTACACTGTCATTGCAACGGGATTTGATAGTGCAAGAGGAAACAATTATAGCAGTAAAACTATAGCTGCTAAAAAACAAACACCTACTTTATCAGACAATATACGTGGTGGATTTAGTCTGTTTGGGCCCGAAAATGTTGATTCAAACGATCTTGATGTTCCAACAATTTTGAGGGTAAACAGCCCAAAAGCCTCGATTGAAGATGATGAGGAAAAAAACACTCCAAGTGGTTTTGCTGTTGAAAATTCCAGGTATTCCTGGGCAAAAGAAAGAAACGAGAAAAAGGATGATTCTAACGATGATGATAGTTCATCATTCTTAAGAATGATTATGGATTAAGTTATTAAAGTGTAATTAAATATTTTTTCAATCAATAAATTCAGAGAGGATTTATGAGTGATCTTCATTCAAATTCCGAGTGTGAGAATATTCTCTCTGCGGATGGGATTGAAAAAAATCTGCTCATCAATAAGGAACATTCCGAACAGTTAGATCGAATAATCAAATCAAAAGGTAAACTTGTTGTTTACCTTTCCATCATCTATGGTTTAATAATAGCAGCAGGTTTGGTTTATCTTTTTATACGCTAATTATTTTTTTCATTCATCAATCAACCTTGATTCAATCATAACATTTTCATCATAATCTTGAACAACAATAACTCGATTTGGTCGGCAGCAAATCCGGCAATCTTCTATAAAATCCTGCTTGCCCTCAATAGTTAAATCAACCCATACAGAATTTTCTACGCCGCAGTACTGACAAACCCAGTTTAAAGTATCATCTGTTTGCATTTTATCCTCGCTTAGAAAATTTACAACTGTAATAAGGCATTTAAATTGTTTAAAATCAATCCTTTTACGGTATTGCTTTTGAATTTTAAATATTTTATATAGTGGGCAAATGTTCACTATTTTTATGTATGGTAATGGAAATTGAAGAACTAATATATCAAATACCAAAAGAGTGGCGAGACAATACAAAAATGTTTTCGCTTTATCCGCCGATACCTAAAAACACAGCCGCTGTTAAGTTTGATATTTATGATTTTGAAATGCTCTTTAATGATGAGGCCACGAATAACCTTATCCGTACAGGGCAAACGATAGGCTGTTTTTATATTGAATCCCCGGGGATGCGCTCGCTTCTTCGCAAACTTGATGTTCACGATTTTGAAATGCTTACTGCGGCAAGTTCAATAATTCGTCCCGGTGTTGCAGAAAGCGGAATGATGCAGGAATTTATTGCGCGCCACAAAGATCCAACAAGAAGAAAATATCTTGTTCCAGAAATGGAAGATGTTCTTGGCGAAACTTACGGGGTAATGATTTACCAGGAAGATGTTATAAAAGTTGCGCATCACGTTGCAGGCTTAACTTTGGAAGAAGCTGATTTGCTTCGCCGTGCAATGAGCGGCAAAATGCGTTCGCACTCAGCAATGCAAAAGATAGTTGATAAATATTTTTTATCATGCAGGGATAAGGGACTTACGGATACACAAGCCAAAGAATTGTGGCGGCAAATAGAATCGTTTGCAGGATATTCGTTTTGCAAAGCTCACAGCGCTTCGTTTGCGCTGCTTTCTTATCAGGTTGCTTTTCTTAAATCGCATTATCCTGCGGAGTTTATGGCAAGCGTTTTAAGCAATGGCGGCGGGTTTTATTCCGCTGCGGTTTATGTGTGGGAATGTAAGCGGCTAGGATTAAAAATGCTTCTTCCCTCCATAAATAAGAGTAATTACGAGTACACTGGAAAGAAAGATGAAATACAAATTGGATTGATGGTAATTAAAAATCTTTCTTACAATAGCTGCCAAAAAATTTTAGATGAAAGAAAAAAAGATGGTGAGTATCATTCGCTGGCAGATTTTCTTATCCGTACAAAGCTTGCATTTGAAGAAATATCAATTCTAATAAAATGCGGATCGATGGGATGTTTTAGAAAAACAAGACCGGAACTCTTGCGTTTGCTGGATATTTACATCCACAAAAGAAAAATTCTTAATGAAAGTTATAACGATCTATTTCTACACGAAACTTTTGTGATGGAAGATGAAGTAAAAACAAACATCAATTTTAGTGTTGAAGAAATTTGCAAAACAGAATATGAATCTTTTGGATATATGGTTACAAGGCATCCGCTCTTTTTTTATAGCCGTTTTAGGGAACATAAATCAATCGTTAAAGCAAAAGATTTAAATAAACATCGTGGTAAAAATGTAAGATTAATTGGATGGTATATGACATCTAAACGGATAAAAACACGTAAAGGGGATATAATGAAATTTCTTTCGCTTGAAGATAGAACGGGAACATTCGAAGCGGTTATCTTTCCGCGCGAGTACGAAAAGTTTGCCGAACAAACTATGTCTATGGGTCCTTATATTATTGATGGCAAAGTTGATGAAAACGATCCAACAAATATTGTTGTAAGTAAACTTAGCATTTTGTCAGTTGAATCTGTAAAAGTTGCAGACCAAAAAGATAGTGTGGATAATAAATATTTTGGCGATGTAGAAAAGATAAGTGAAGAAGATTTTAGGCTACTGGAAGGAATTGATAAAGAAAAGTTAAGATTGGCTTATGCGAGTTAAGAATAGTCTATAAATTGCGATTATAAACAATTTCTAATCAGACTTAAATGCCGAAATATTAAAAACCTATTACAGATCTAAAAATAATTTGAAACGAAGCGGGTTTAAACTTTACTTTAAAAATTAATACCGTTAAGTTTGGTTCAAATAAAATTAACCTTTAACTCTATCCAGTGAGATGGAAAAGGATGAACAAAATGAAAATTAAAAAAATAAGGTAACCTCTGAGGATAGTTAATCCAAAGAGGCTTTTTTGTATATGGATGTAAAATCAAAAATAATAGACGCTGAAGGATTTGACCGAATCCTTACAAGAATGGCTCACGAAATTCTTGAGAAAAATAAAGGTTCACACAATCTTGTGATAATGGGAATGCGAACACGCGGCGAATTTTTAGGTAAACGAATTGCCGAAAAGATTAAACAGATCGATAATGCTGAAATACCATTCGGAGTTCTTGATGTAACCCTTTATCGTGATGATTTTAGAACTCGATTGAAACAGCCAGAGGTTTCTGTTTCAAATATCACATTTGATATAAATGAAAAAGATATAATTCTAGTTGATGACGTATTGTTTACCGGAAGAACAGTTCGTTCAGCATTGAATGCAATTATGGACATGGGACGACCAAGTTCAATTCAACTATGCATTCTTATCGATAGAGGACATCGTGAATTACCAATCCGCGCAGATTATGTTGGAAAAAATATTCCAACGTCGCACAATGAAGAAATAAAAGTTAAAATTAAAGAACACGATGGTGAAGATGCCATCTATATTATAGAATCAGAAAAGAAATAAAGAATATGTCATTATCAAGCAGGCATTTGTTAGGACTTAAAGATGTTCCCAAAGAAGATATCCAATTAATTTTAGATACCGCAACAACTTTTAGGGAAATTCTTGAGAGACCGATTAAAAAAGTTCCAACTCTGCAAGGAAAAACAGTTGTAAATCTTTTTTATGAAAGTTCAACACGAACCAGAATTTCTTTTGAGCTGGCAGAAAAAAGACTTTCTGCAGATTCAGTAAACTTTGCAGTTTCTGGAAGCAGTGTTAGTAAAGGTGAGACACTAAAGGATACTGTAAGAAATATTGAAGCGATGAAGGTTGATATGATTGTTGTTCGTCATGCGGCAGCAGGCGTACCTTTAATGCTTACAAAAATTTCAGATTCCAATATTATAAATGCGGGTGATGGAATTCACGAGCATCCAACGCAAGGATTGCTTGATATGTATTCAATTCGTGAGAAACTTGGAAGACTTGAAGGATTAAAAGTTTGTATTGTTGGAGATGTTGCGCACAGCCGTGTTGCTCTTTCAAATATTTATGGATTAAAAACTATGGGTGCAAAAGTTTCTGTTTGCGGTCCTTCAACTATGATTCCCAAATATCTTGATGAACTCGGTGTAGATGTAATTCATAACATCGATGAAGCAATACAAGAAAATGATGTACTTAATATTTTAAGAATTCAACTTGAACGAAAAGCACGTGAATATTTTCCATCAATAAGAGAATACTCTCAGTATTTTGGAATCGATAAAGAACGATTAGAAAAAAATGGAAAAGATATTTTGATACTTCACCCCGGGCCTATAAACAGGGGAGTTGAGATATCTTCTGAAGTTGCTGATGGCAACTCACAAATAATTTTGCAGCAAGTTACAAATGGAGTTGCAGTTAGAATGGCAGTTCTTTATTTACTTGGAACACTTAATTAGAAAATAAGAAAGTTTGAAAATGAAAGTTATATTAAAGAATGTAAATATTTTAAATCCTCATCAAAAGGTTAACGAAAAAAATGTTAACATTTTAATTGAAGATGGAAAATTCAAGAATATAGGAAAGCTTACAGAGTCAGAAATTAAAGATGCAAAAGTATTTGATTTGGATGGAAAGTACATCGTACCAGGATTTTTTGATATGCATGTGCATTTGCGCGAACCAGGAAGAGAAGATGAAGAGACTGTTGTTACTGGCTGCAACAGCGCTGCAAGTGGTGGCTTTACGGGAATTGCTTGTATGCCAAATACTGATCCGGCAATTGATTCTGCTGAAGTTGTAACTCTGATAAAAAAACAATCTGCTAAACATCTGGTGGATGTTTATCCTGTTGGTGCCGCAACTGTTGGGAGAAAAGGCGAAGTACTTTCTCCAATGGCTGAATTAAAAGATGCCGGTGTAGTAGGATTTTCTGATGATGGAATTGCAATTAAAACTGCATCGATTCTAAAAAGATCTTTAGAATATGCAAAGATGTTTGATCTTCCGATTATTGAACATTGTGAAGATGAATCGCTTGCAGGTGGAGCAATGAATGAAAGTATTAATTCAACATTACTCGGTCTTCCACCAATTCCATCCGTGGCAGAAGATTTAATAGTTATGCGTGATATTTTAATGGCTGAATACACTGATGCAAAAATTCACATTGCCCATATAAGCAGTAAAAAATCTGTTGAGATGGTACGTGAAGCTAAGAAAAAAGGTATTAAAGTAACAGCGGAAGTTGCTCCTCATCATTTTACATTAACTGATGATGCTGTTAAAACATATGATCCAAATGTTAAAATGAATCCACCACTTAGAACTAAAGCTGACGTTGATGAAATAATAAAAGGATTAAAAGATGGAACTATCGATTGTATTGCATCTGATCATGCACCACATTCAATTGAAGAAAAAGAGATGGAATTTGAGTATGCTCCAAACGGAATTATTGGATTAGAAACTCAAATTGGTTTAGCATTCACAGAACTTTATCACAAAAAAGTTTTAACATTAGAAAATATGGTTGAAAAATTATCCATCAATCCAAGAAAAATATTGAACCTTCCGGTACTAGAAATTAAAGAAGGTGAAATTGTCAATCTTACTATTTTAGATATTAATGCTGTTTGGACTGTGGATAAGAAGAAATTTAAATCTAAATCATCGAACACGCCTTTTGATAAAAGATTACTTACTGGAAAAGCAGTTGGAGTTATAAATAAAAGGCAAATGTTTTTTGATGGAAGTTTTTTAAATATTTAGACACCTCTTCCTTTAATTAAACTATACTCCAATCGATGTTCAATTAAATGGACATTATCAGCATTAAATCTTTGTTTTATAGTAAAAAAAGAAGTTATTTGTTGGCATTTTATTTGGCTCATCTAACCAGAAAAAGAATTAACTGTAAAGGTGAACGAAATGAAAAAGTTATCAATCTTCGCAATACTTATCATCTCAACTCTAATATTGAGTTCTTGCGACGTAAATGAATCTTATTACAATGATTACACAGCGCCAGATCCACCAACAAATATTCAAGTACTTAACGGTGATGGCAGAGTAGATATTTATTGGAATAGAAACAGAGAAAGCGATGTTGCTGGATACAATGTGTATTTTAATTACACTTACGAAGGTAAATATGAATTGATAGGTTCAACTTCGGGAACTTACTTTGCGGATATGGAAGCGGTAAACGGAAATAAATATTATTATGCAGTTGCTGCTTACGATTACAACGGAAACGAAAGTGAACTTAGTTATGATGTAATCTATTCTACTCCAAGACCTGAAGGTTTTAATCAGTCCATATTTGATTATATACGATTCCCTAATAATGCTGGATACACATTTACAACTTATTCAACAGTTGCCTATGATGCTGAAGATGTTGATTTCTTCTTTGAATTATATCAAGGTACTGGATACATAAGAGTTTATGATGATACTGATATTCAGGATATGGGGGTAACTACTGATATTTATGATATACCTTATGCTCCTTTAAATGGCTGGAACCCAAACAAAGAAGAAATTGCAATAGTTGGACACACATATGTTATTTGGACATGGGATAATCATTTTGCAAAGATTAGAGTTAAAAATATTACTGCCGATAGAGTTGTTTTTGATTGGACTTTTCAATTGGTTGAAGGTGAACCACAATTAAAACCAGTTGTTAAAGGAAGCGGCGATCGCAAGTTAAATAAATTACAATTGGCGAGATAATTAAGATTTTATTACTTTTGTCGTGGACTTGTATTTGAAAACTGCAAATGCGGGTTCACGACTAATCTTATTAATATGAACAAATATATTTACATAATTTTAATTCTTTTATCATCCGCAGTTTCGTTTGCCCAGAATTCAAATCTTACAAGAAAAACTGAATCAAATAAAAACAGCGTGCAAGATGAGTTAATCTTTAAGAACATTGAATCTGGAATTAAAGATGCTGATGTTAAAAGGATTTCTAATTATTTCGGGCAGCAAACTTATTTTAGTTTTTCAAACGGAATAAACGGTTATTACAGTAACAATCAAGCTTTTTATGTTTTGGAAGATTTTTTTAATCTTTATAAGGTAACTGCATTTAAGTTTGATTACATAAAAACAGATAAAAATAATGGACATGCGACTGGTAATTATAGTTATGATAACAGAGGGCAAAGAGGCACGGCAAAGGTTTATATTTCATTAAAAAAAATCGGCACTAATTGGATTATTACTCAATTTACAATTAACTAATGTTTAAAAAGATAACTGAAAAGTTTAAAGGCGATAGAAAATATTTCTCTATCGTCTTTTTTATTTTAATTTTACTTGCTGTTTCCGGTATAATTACTGAATCCTTTTTAAACACGACCAAAGAAAATTGGGATTCAATTTTAACTGATAAAATATCAGAATTACAAAAATCCATAACCGCTGATTTTGATGATAAGCAGAACAACATTGTTGATAAAATAAATTTAATTCGTCAGGATCTTCGAAAATCACTTACACCAGAAAATGAATCTTATAAAGAAATTGTAAGGCTAATTAATGATAAAGAATTTGATAATTATTCGATAGAAATTTTTGCACCAAATGGAAAGTTGATTGCGTGGAATCAGATAATTGCAATTGAACAGGATGAATTATTTCCATTAAGTTTTCCATTGGGTGAAACTTATTTCCTATCTAAAGATCTAGTTAACTACTTATCAATCATTGATACAACACATCTTGAATCGGATATATTTTATATTTCAATTTCAACCTCAATTGAAGAAAAATTTAAACTTAATAATCAATTTTCGAGAAATATCAATTTTACAAGTGAACTTAACTCAAGATTTCAAAATGATATAGAAATTGATTACTCGCCGTATGCTGAAAAATCTAGAGATGGAAGGAAATATTCTTTTGAATTATTAAACACCAAACAAATCAAAATAGGTGTAGTAACTTTTGTTAAGCCGTTGTTAAACGGTACTGTATCCAAAACAAAAGAAACTTCTACAAAAATTCAATCTCTGCTTGTAGTGCTTGCAATTTTATTTGTTGGATTTGGATTGAAAAATGATTTTGGAAAACTCAGTTCACATTTGTTTAGGTTTATTCTTTTAATTATTTATTTAGCCGCACTTAGAGCAATAATTTTTGTTGTGGGTTTTCCATCAAATTTTATTAGCGGCCCATTATCAGATCCATCTTATTTTTCATCTGCATTTGGATGGGGAATTGTAAAATCGCCGATTGAATTTTTTACAACTATTCTGTTTATCGTACTTGTGGCAGTACAAATATTCAGATATACACGAAATTATCTACACTCATCGAAAAAAATTAAATACAAATATGCAGGTTATGTTGGTGCGATAGGATTATCTATAATTATTTTTCTAATCCTAAGAGGCTTAAGCGCTGCAATCAGAAGTATAATTTTTGACTCAACAATAAGGTATTTTAAAGAGCCAAATATTCTTCCGGATTTACCTTCTTTTGCAATGAATTTTAACATGCTACTTCTTGCATTTGCTTCTGTGCTAGCAATAATGGGTGCAATAAATCTGATTTTTAAGTTTATAGATTTTGAAGTAAAATCCTCCAACAAGAGCAAAATATTTATTATCATCACAGTTATTACATTAATATTAGGAACATCATTTTATTTTAGCAAAGATGCATTAATACCTCTTGTTATGCTTCTAGTTTTTGTGCTGCTTTTATTTTTTCTTTTCTATCAGATTACATTTAAGAATAAAAATTCTATCTACAATTATTTATTTATTCTGCTCATTGGATCAATTATATCTATCGCCCTTCTTAATTACTTTAACACAAAGTTGGAAAGAGAATCTCTTAAAACCACAGCTTTTGAGATTAACAGAGCGGATTCAAATCTTCTTTCATTTATGCTGGATGAAACATTACGGGATATTAAAAACAATAACGATATTTTTAGAATATTTGGTGATCGTTATGCAAATTATGATGCACTTGCTTTTAAAATTTGGGCGAACAGTGCAATGCAGCGTGAATCATTAAACTCTGGAATTAGATTTTATGATAAAAATAAAAATATTTTGGGTGAGTATTATGTTGGATTAAATCCCGATAAAAAAGTGTTTGATTATTTAAGTAAACCGAACGAAATAAATATTGTTGAATTAGAAAGCGATAAAGGAAAGTCTGATAAATATTATACAGGTATTATTAAAATAGAAGAAAGGGGAATAACCAAAGGTTACGTTTCTGTATTTGTTAGCTTTGATATTAAATCGATTGGCGCCGCTAGTTTCCCAGATTTTATTGAGTCAAATTTATCTATTCTTAATCGTGTAATTGATGTTAAGCAACTTAAAATATTTCAATTTAATGGTTCAATACTAACTGAAGTTTATGGTGATATTTATCCCTCACGTGATCAAATAAAACAAATCCTGCAAACAAAAGTTGATAGTTTATATAACGAAGCCTGGCTAAAAATTAGATTTGATTCTGAAACTTATGAAACTTATTTACTAAGAATCCCAAATGACCTTTCAATTTTTACCACAACAGTTTCTGTGGAAGAAAAAGCTTTTTCTTGGAATCTATTCAACTTCTTTAAAATATTCATCATCCATTCTTTGTTTATTGTTTTTGCATTTATAATAATCGTGTTAAGTAGACTTGGAAAACTTACTCAAAGTTTTAAATCAAAACTGCTTTTTGCTTTCTTAGTCATTTCGATCATTCCTGTTGTTGTTTTGGCATTGTACAATTCAAAAATTGTAAGTGAGCGCGCAAAAGAAGGAATATTAAATGAACTTAGCCAGAGAGCAAACTATATTGAAAAACATCTGACAAGTCAGATTGATAAAAATAAAAAACGTGATATCGTCGTGGCATCTGAAAATGCTACACAGGAGTTAGGAATATCATTTGCCCTTTATGATTTAACAGACCAAATCTATAATTCAACAGATATCTACAACCGTATTGGATTGTTCGACCGAAAATTAAATCCGCAGGCGTACTATCATTTAAATTATTTGCGATACCAGGAATATGTTGCCGCCGAAAAAGTTGGAGGATATAAGTATGATTCCTATTATAGAATTATTAAGGTAAACAATAAGGATTACATACTTTCTGTTAATGATGCGTTCAACAAAATTAAAATAGTTTTTTCAACAACTGAGATTAATGTAATAATTTTTGGTATTTATTCTTTTGCAGTAATTATTATCATTATAATCAGTACATTTTTTGCGAATCAAATCTCACAACCAATTCAGCAATTAACGGTTGCTACAGATGCTGTTAGTAAAGGTGATCTTAATGTTAAGATTGATCATAGAGAACGAGGAGAAATTAAAGATCTTTTAGATGGATTTAATCAGATGACTTCCGAGTTGAAAAAAAATCAAACAGAACTTGCAGAAATGGAAAGAGAAGCAGCTTGGAAGGAAATGGCGAAGCAAGTCGCTCACGAAATTAAAAATCCTCTCACACCGATGAAGTTGGCACTACAGCAACTAATAATCTCTTATAAAGATAAAAGTAAAGATTTTGACAAATTGTTTGATAAGGTCTCTAATACGGTATTAAATCAGATTGATAATCTAAATCAAATTGCATCGGAGTTTTCCAGATTTGCTAAAATGCCAAGTCTTAAAATTGAAACGATCGATATGCTTGCAGTTTTAAATGATACGGTTAACATGTTCATCCACGAAAAAACATCAATCAAAATTATTACGGAGCTAAACAAAGCATTTATAGATGCTGATTTAAGTCAACTAAGAAGAATGTTCATCAACCTGATTAGAAATGCATTGCAAGCCAACGCAACATTAATAACTATAGAATTGAATTCGGTTGCAACAAATTACATTGCAATTTTAACTGATAACGGCAACGGGATAATAGATTCTGAAAAAGAAAAAATATTTGATGAACATTTTACAACCAAAAAACAAGGAATGGGTCTGGGATTAAGTCTTGCTAAAAGATTTATGACAAGTATTAATGGTGAAATCAAATTAAGATCCAGCGTACCTCAAAAAACAGTTTTTGAAATTATTTTTCCTGCTAAAGATACTTTTAATAAAATTATAAATGAGTAAACTAACTCCACATCAGGAGCTTGCGTTATCCACTAGCGGGCATATGGCTTTAACAGCTAATGCCGGCTCAGGTAAAACATTTGTACTAGCCAGAAAATATCTTGAAGCACTAACCAAAGATCAGTATGAAATTTCAAGTGTAGCTGCTATTACTTTTACTGAAAAAGCAGCAAGTGAGCTCTATCTAAAGGTTTCAATCCTGATTGATGAAAAGATAAATGAAAGCACCAGCTTAAATGAAAAAAAGCAACTTGAAAAAATTAGGCGACAATTAGTTTCAGCAAACATTTCAACTATTCATTCTTTTTGTATAAGTGTTTTACATGAATATCCTGTTGAAGTAGATCTTGACGCACGATTTATTCCCATTGATGAAAAATTATCTGAAGAACTTATAGAACTTTCTGTTGAAGAAATGATTCGAGATTCATTTGAAGATAAACTAGTAAGTGAAGAACTTAAATATTTAATCAGAATCTTTTCATCAAAAATTAAACTGCAGAACCAAATTGTAAAACTGATTAAGAATCGCAAGAATATATTTTTAGTTAAAAGTAGAATTTATAAGTTAGATGAAAAAAGTATTTCGGAATTCTTCTTTACAGAATTCTCTAATAATTTTATCATTATCTGGAATAAACTAAAAAATGATTTTTTTCTAAATATTAGTTTAATCAATTCTACAGTTCAAGAATTAGATCCCAAAAACACAAATGCAGTTGAAGTAATTTCGAAACTTGAAAGATTAAAAACAGAAACTGATCTTACACAAATATTAAAAATACTAAGCGAAATAAAATCATTATGCTTTACAGAAAAATGTACAATCCGTAAACGCGGGTATTTAAAGAATGAGATAGCCGAATCATTAAATCACGAAGTTGTGCTTGCAGAAGATTTAATGAAAACGCTTAACGAGTTTCAACTCCCGGAAAATCATTCAGAAATAGAGCTTGAATTAGCCCGCTTTGGTAAAACGCTTATAACATTTTTTGATTTTGCGTTAAATATTTATGAAGAGAAGAAAAAAAATGAAGGATTTATCGATTATGAAGATATTTTGCTCTACACAAAAAAACTCTTAGAAAACGATAAAGTACAGAAATCAATTTCTGAAAAATATAAGTTTATAATGGTTGATGAATTTCAGGATACGAATGAAATTCAATACCAAATATTTCTACCAATTTTAGATTACCTAAAAGGTGGTAAGCTGTTTATTGTTGGTGATGAGAAACAAAGTATTTACAAATTTAGGGATGCAGAAATTGAGATATTTAATCTTACCCGAAGCGATATTAAAAAATCTGTTGGTAAAAAAAATCTTTTAAGTTTGCCGGATAGTTTTAGAATGACTCCGGCAATTTGCACTTTTTGCAACTATGTTTTTAGAAATTTGTTTAGTAATCCTGATGAAAGTATAGGCGAAGTGCCTGCAACTGATTTAGTTTGTGCCCGTATTGATGATAAAGCCGGACACGTAGAGTTTTTAGTTTCAAGGGAGGCTGATGAAACAACAACGGATTCAGAAGCGGAATTAGTAGCAAAGAAAATATTACTCTTACTCTCAAATAAGAATTATTCATTTAAAGATATTTCGATCCTTGTAAGAAAAAGAAAATACTTTGCTGATCTTGAAAAAGTTTTTATAAAATACGAAATACCTTTTGCGATAGTTGGTGGAAGGGGATTTTATCAAAGACAATCCATTACTGATGTTATTAACTACTTATCCTTTCTTGCGGATGAAAATAATAGCGCTGCTCTTATTGGATTATTGCGATCTCCATTTTTTAATGTTTCTGATTCCAAACTTTTTGAAATATCATTAAACAAAGGCAGGAGTTTTTGGAGAAAAATTAATTTAGTAAAAGATATGGGGGAAATAGTAAATATCTGCAAATTACTGAATGAAAACATTTCGATGAGCAGTTCAGTTAGTCTGCCGGATTTAATTTACAAAATAATTACGGACAGAAATTTCATTTCAATTCTATCATCACGTAATGACAGCGATCAGGAGATTGCGAACCTTAATAAACTAATTAGCATTGCAAGGAACTTTAATGCAGTTGGTTTTAGAAATTTATATGACTTTTTAGCATTTATAAAGGATTCTATTTCTAATTTAGCGGATGAACCGCAAGCAGCTATTACTTCAAACGCAAATGCTGTGCAGATGATGACAATTCATCAATCGAAAGGATTGGAATTTCCGGTAGTGTTTTTGTACAAAACAGATGAAGCCGGAATTTCAAATACAATAAAATCCGGAGATGTTAAAGTTGATAAGAATTTTGGATTACTAACAAAACTTCCTATAAATCAAAATTATTTTGAGGATTATCTTGCCGCTCCAATAGCTTTGATGCATAATTATTTTGAGGAAAAGAAAAACAATGCAGAGCTTAAAAGATTATTGTATGTTGCTGTAACTCGTGCTAAAGATGAACTATATATTACATCCGCTTTTAAAAAGGATGCCGGATTTAAAAAAGATTCTTTCATCAACTTATTAGCAGCCGGATTGAAAAATAAATTTGAGAATGAGAAGATAAATATTACTGATCAATTAGAAATGCTGCTATTAGAAAATGATAAATTTGTAAATAGAAAAGAGCAAATAAAAGTTAAAATTCCGATTACGACTAACATTGAAATAGAAAATATTAAAATTGAAAAAGAGACTAAGAAATTTGATAAATCTGAGTTAAATATAACTTCACTGTATTCACAAGAAAAAGGAGAAATAATATCAGCATCTAAAGTTTCTATATATAGCCAATGTCCATTAAAATATCTGCTTACCTATGATTACGGTTTTGGTAAGTTAAATTCTGATTATATGAATTTTAAGTTTGCAGATAAACAGAAAAATCAAAAATACTTTACAAATGATGACACAGAAAATGAATTTGAAAGTGATGATGAAAGATTTGAATCAGTTGAAAGTGAAATTAAAGATTATGATACTGCTTTATACGGAAGACTTTTTCATAAAGCGATGGAAAAATCTATCAATCCAAAAGAAATAACTGAATTTATAGATGAAGAATTTATATCTAATAAAATAATTGAAAAATTATCTGAGACGTTAATCGAGAGATTGGAGAGTGATTTAACATCTTTTCAAAAATCCAAAATATTTTCGTTGATTACGGGATCGAATAATTATAAGAATGAATTTGAAATTTATGCAGCAGATCAGGACTATTTTCTGCACGGTGTAATTGATAAAATAATCTTTACTGATAATAAAGTATTGATTTTGGACTATAAAACCGATGATATCAAAAGGAATGAAATCAAAAAACACTCAGAATATTATTTAATGCAATTGAAATTTTATTTATATATTGCAAGCAAGTTATTTACTAAGTTTGACACTTTTGAGGGCAGTTTGGTTTTTATAAAACATCCCGACGAGCTTGTTACCATTAACTATGATAAACAGGAAATGCAGCAGCTTGAAAATGAGATTTCAAACATTGTCAAATCAATTAGAAATAAGAATTCTGAAAAGAACTTGAAACACTGTAAGGTTTGTTCGTTTTCAGGATTATCGAATAAATGTATTATCTATTAAGGGGAACAAAAAAGATAAATTATGAAAAAGCAAATAACACAAATAAGAGACATCGCTGAAATTGAAAAGCAAATAGTACAAGCATCATCAGGTATTCTTTGCATACAGCTTGCAAATGAAAAGCTAATGCAGATGGCCTGTAATTTTGTTTACCTTGATAAAAATATTTATACATATTTAGACAGCAGTGATGAAAATACTGAACTCGTAAAATATGGATCAGCGGGTACTTTTTCTGTTTCATCCAGCGATAAGTTATCAGACAAATCAAAAGAGTTTACCTACAGATTATCTTCCATTACCATAAATGGTGAGATAAAAGATGTTGATGATAGTAAACTCAAGGATCAGATAGCTGAATTGTATCGTCTTAAATACTCACCGGCTTTCAAAGTCGATGAATATGAAGTACTAGAAAATCTTAGGCCTGTAATTTTGGATACGAACGAAATCAAAGCACTGATCGAAGAAGGAATTTAACCTCATTTTCTAATTTATTCTTCTACCAACACGGAGAATTGCCTTGCTAAATTATGTTTGGATCTCACTAATCTTCCTTGGACTTGCATCTGCACTTTTCATTGATATTTCCGACATCACACAAAATACGTACAATAATGATGTTCCATTAATAGTTACAGTTAAAACTTCAACGCCCAAAGCGGGCGGGGGATTTGATTGTGCGGTAGAAGTATCAAAGACAAGTTACAATAAATTTTTTTCTGCAAATGAATCCGAAAATATTGTTGTAAAAGGTGTTGGCTCTTTTTCGGATGATAAAAAAGCAATACAGCTGTATCTTAAAACAGATACTTACTCGCCTGAATTTATTAAAAGAATTGCAAAAGCATCCGGTAAAGATGATGATATTTTGGCTCAGGCAAAGATTGATTCAAAGCAGGATAGTGTTACATATTTATCAAAAGTTTATTTTGAAAAAATTAGTTTCCTTTCGATGAAACGCGTAACTAATGATGCGATTGGCATTGCAGGAACTGCAGTTGAAATAGCACTTGGCTTAATTGGAATTATGGCAATGTGGCTCGGTGTTATGAAAGTTGCTGAGCAAGCCGGACTTATAAAAATTATTGCAAACTGGTTAACACCTATCACTAAAAGATTATTCCCGGAAGTTCCGCCAGATCACCCGGCTGTTGGCGCGATGGTTATGAATATTTCTGCAAATATGCTTGGGCTTGGCAATGCCGCAACTCCGTTCGGATTAAAAGCGATGGAAGAATTAGATAGCTTAAATCCAAACAAAGGCACTGCAACAAATTCAATGGTTACATTTTTAGCAATTAACACTGCTGGAATGACAATTATTCCTGCAACGGCAATTGCAATTCGTGCTGCTGCCGGCAGTGCTGATCCAACTATAATAATTGCCACATCTTTATTTGGATCCACATGTGCAACTATAGTTGGTTTATCTGTAGCAAAATTATTTGAAAGATTTCCCATCGAAAAAAATGGATTTGGAAGCTGGTTTAAAAGTAATCTTAAATTCTTAATTACGGTTTTATCCTTAATTACAATTTTGATTTTGACATTTACAACCGGTTTATCATCTGCAATTGGTTCCGCATTTAATTTTTTACCGCCGACATTCTTCAAAGATTTAGTACAGATTATCTCAACTATTGCAATCCCATTTTTCATTTTTGTTTTTGTTGGGTATGGTGTAATTAAAAAAGTAAAAGTATATGAGCAATTTGTAGAAGGTGCTAAAGAAGGATTTAATATTGCGATAAGAATTATTCCGTATTTAGTTGCAATGCTTGTTGCGATTGCAATATTTAGAGCAGGCGGAGCGATGGATAATTGGTTAATTCCAATTTTACGGATTGTAACAGATCCACTTGGAATGCCTGCAGAAGCGCTTCCAATGGCGCTGATGCGTCCACTTTCCGGCAGCGGTTCATTAGGTGTGATGGCTGATATTATCGCTGTACACGGTCCTGATTCGTTTATCGGGATTTTAGTTTCAACATTTTTTGGTAGCTCTGAAACCACATTTTATGTTTTAGCAGTTTACTTTGGCGCTGTAAATATTAAAAACACACGCCATGCTTTAGCCGCAGGATTGGCAGCAGATGTTGCAGGAATGCTTGGTGCTCTATTTATTGTTAAGCTTCTGTTTGGGTGATTTATGTGCAGCTACAATCAAATGTGCATTTTTTAAAATAAGTATTCAGTGCAGGATAAGTAATAGCTGGTGTTCATTTAAAAGACCCAAATCCTGCATAAATTTGAAGCAAGGGCATTTCTTTATTTTTAATCTTTAATACAATAAATTGTTTGTGAGCGAATGATAGGGAGCAATCTGGTTCGTAAACTTCTTTTTTTAAAACAATTGATAAAAAATGATTTTTTATCACACTAAACAAAAATATTTTATAATAAATAAAACGACAAAAATTGTATTCTAAGAAGTTGAGGAACAAGGCTCCTATTATTTCTCAATGATGAAATAGTATCTATAAATGTTATTAAAAGTAATAAAGATCCTTAATCCGATTATTTATTATTCTGGGAAATAGTTTCAAGTTTTTAACTTTTAATAGTTGGCATTATTTTAGATGATGTAAACAAATTGAATATATGTTATGCCTTAAGGCTTTTACAGTTGGCTTTTTTTATTAATCTAGCTGGGGATTTTATGCATTATGAAATGGTATCACTTAAATTTTTCTAATTCCGATCTTGTGGCTAACAAAGATGAAAAATTTGTTAATCAATTTGTTAAGCTTCTCCATACTTCCCACCATCCAAACAACTTAGCATTGTATAGTCTTAAGTTTCAAACGGATGCAGGGCTTGTATATTACACATCCGCACCGGATGACCTTGCGTATAAGTTAAAGGAGCTTTTAGCACATTACAATTCACACGAAGTATCAAGACCAAATCTAAAAGTACTAACAATTCAATTAGGGAAGAGCGGGATATTAGAAGAAACGAAATTATCCAATTAGTATTAATAATTATTATTAAATATTTGTAACAATTAATAAAATATATCAACAGGGAGAGAATAATTGAAAACTATTAAGACAATGTATGAAGAAAGATTTATATGTCACGATGACTTTAAACGAGAAGTAGTTAGAGATTTAGTAGTGCATAAATTGAATTTTACAAGGGCTACATTTAAAGAAGCGCAGCAGTTCAGGGATATTGTAATAGAAGATATTTCATCGAAAAATCTAAAAATAATAATTGATTTAAGTGAATGTGATTATATAGACTCAACATTTTTAGGTGCGTTGGTAATAGTCCTAAAAAAGATAGCTGAAGTGGGCGGAGAGATTAAGTACGTAAAACCTACAGCTAGTGCATTAGCTTTGATAAAATTAACCGGACTTTACAGTGTCTTTAATCTGTATCATAGTGCACAGGATGCAATTGATAGTTTTGAATATCCAACAATAGAGAGTCTTTAGATAAGCAAAAAAATAATTTTAGTTTAGAGACAGATGAAAATATATTATCATAAAAAGGCCCGCAGCTTCGGTTGCAGGGTTACTTATTTTAAAGTGGAAGGCTAGGGAGGGGATAACAATACCCACAATAGAGGAAGCATCTGCTGGTAGCAAATAGATTAACAGGTTTCCTTTTGTAGGCTTGTCTTAAAAATTTTATTAAACCTTAATCGCAAATTAGCTTCAGGAGCCAATTAACAACCAAAAGTAGGGTGAGAATTATTTCAGCCCACAAAATAATAACTTTACCAAACATCACCTCCGCCATCTTGGGGGATAGACCATTCTATATGGGAACCATATAGTATCATTTGGTTTTTTAATCTTATACTCATCAATTGTTCTTCTTACTTCATCTAAATGTTTACTGTCCTTCAAATAGATATGTAATACTCTTGATTTTTGCCTTGTCCCTTCTTGAAAAACATAAGTCTTTAATTCAGTACCAGCATCATAAGATTTTTTTTCTATTACTTCCTAAACTCCGATGAGTTCAATATTATCTATATTATTTCTGTCTGTGATTTTTTCATTTAGCTTGAATGTTTCGCTCCCACCTTTAGATAATTCATCATAGGATTTATTTATTAAAACTTCCTTAATAAAATATAGAACTACATCGCCCTTAACATCTTTTATAGGTGGAAAAATTATGAATGCAATCCAAGATAATAGCATATATAAGCTGAATAGAAAGATTATCAGGGCGATTGAAAATTCTAAAAAATTTAGCCGTGAAATAGTGCATTGTAAAATTTGACTTATCAAAGGAAAAACTTCTGAAGTCCGAGTTATATTTACTACTTGATTTAACATAATAGTGTTTCAAAGAATTTATTATACTCTAATAATAATATAGCAAGAAAACTAAGTTGTCATAAAATTGTCAAAGAATGATAAAAATTAGCAACTAATAAAAACCCCATACCAACTTTAATTGATAGGGGCTTTATAAAAAGATTAAAGATTGTTTTTACTTCAGCAAAATCATTTTCTTTGATTCAACAAAATCACCACTAATTATTTGATAAAAATAATTTTCATCTGTCACCATTTTGCCAGGGGTTTGCTTTCAATCTTACTAAACTTAACTAAGAAATAATTTTATTTACTTGTCTTTAGTTTTTCCAATTTCCCTTTGGTTTCAGGATTGTCTCTTAATGTTAGGGCTTTCTCAAGATATTCAATTGCTTTTTCTTTATTACTAACTGCAGAATAGTAATCACCCAATTCAATTCCATCAATAGAAGTAAATTAAATCAAACTGCAAGTGGAATTCCCTACAACAAAGTTTTAGCTCCAATTACTTCACTTCTAAAATCCTGAATCCACTGATTGTGCATAAATAAAGCTTCCGATTTATCTGTTAATGCTAACTTGGCAGGATTATAAAACAATCCCGTAAGATCGTTTGAAAGCACTGTTCCGGCATCGCACATTGCGATGTTGCGTGCACCAAATCCATATTTAAGAAATGATAATCCTGTATTTCCAGCCGATTGTGAAAAAACTACTGTGCTGGAGATGATAATTATTAAAAATATTTTTTTTCATTGTATAAATTAATTATTGTTCGATGGTGACATTGGTTAGTTGTTGTTTTAAAAGTTAATATTCAAACTAATAATATGTCTATCGCTTGGAGAATATTGTTCAATCATAAAAGCATAATCAACTCCTATAATATAATCACCAAAAGATGTTGCATAGGAAAATCCGAGAGATGGTTTCAATCCTGCATCTGTGTTACTTACATTAAATTGATCAATTCCGCCGCGTAAAAACAAATTTTCAAAAATATTGTACTCTGCACCAAACCTGAGAATATTTGTACCGGCATTACTGTTTTCAAACTCAATAGCTGTAAGCAGTTTTATTTCTGGATTATAATAACTTATACCAACTTTTTTAAGTAATGGAAATTTATCGGTAGTAGTTAATCCCTTTTTTTCGTAGATAGGAGCTGAATCCCAATCATATTTACTGTTAATATCAGATAGCATAAGCGATACATTCCAGTTATCGTTAACCTTATAAAGTGCACCAATATCCAAACCCAAAGCACTTGAGGTAATCTCTTCATACAATTTATAGTAGTAAAATTTTACGGCTATACCAAGAGATAGTTTTTTTGAAAAACGATTTGAAAAACTTAAGAAAACTTGATTTTCAGATGTAGAAAGTTCTCCTGTCTGTAATCCATTATTATCACGTCCATCAATTCCACTTACACCAGAATTAATTATTCCGAAACTGATTCCGGCAGTGCTGGCTGGTTTTCTATCTGCAGAGGTATCTTTGGAAGAGTAAAAATCAAACTTGCGTGTAAAGCTTAAAAAGTTTAACGATCTATCGAGTGATAATATTGAATATCCAATTTGAGCTGAATTATTTTCCTGAAATGGTGACAGCGCAGGGTTGTAATATGAAACGAGATTTCCAGATGTAACCGCTGACATTGCATTACCCATCCCAATACCTCTTGCACCAAATCCCATCCTGCTAAATGCGCCTGCTTTAGAATTGATATCTGTAAATTTAGGCTGAGTGAAACTATTTACTGAAAGTAAAATAATTACAACGATTATAAGTTTAACAGCATTTCTCATTGCAGCACCAAAATCTTTCCGTAAACACCATCATTATCTCCGATATCAACCCGATAAAAGTAAACACCGTTAGGTACATAATTTCCGTTCTCATCTTTACCATCCCAGAAATCTGGAGGACCATCAACACCTCTATTACGCGGAGCATTTTGAACAACAGTTCTGACATAGTTAAAACCAAAATCGAATACGCGAATTGTAACATTTAAATCATTTCCATCAGTGCTATATTTTATTTTAAGCATCTCCTGTCGGGGATTAAATGGATTTGGATAACAATAAGTTTCATTAATGGATGCGATTGACTGAGACGCAAAAAATATTTTCCAGGTTCCTTGCCACATTGATCCAGATATTTCATCTAATCTAGCTAAACCATCGACTGACCCTAACCATATATAACTACTATTTGATCCAGCAGAATAAAACTGATTCGTTGGTAAACTAATCTTCGTATTTACATCTGCATTTTCATCAACAATAGCAGTTGGTAAATACCAAGTATTTCCATTATCAGAGGTTCGAAACATTCCATTATCAGTTGCAACCATAGCCTCATTATTATTAAAACCAAAATTATGTGCTTCTTCCCCTCTTAGAAATGTTGTCCAGGAAAAGCCTCCATCAGTGGTTGAACTTACACCATAAAATTCTGATTCACCATTTGCTTTCCAGGTAGATGCCCAGAGTGTATTCGTGATTTGATTAAATGCTAATGAAGTTATAAAATTTCCACTAATTGGTAATTGTTGATTTTGTGCATTAAATTTTTTCCAGCTTATTCCACCATCAGTTGATTTATTAATTCCATTGGCAGTTCCAACATATAATGTACTATCGTTTGTAGAGATTACAGAAAAAGCTCTGTGATTATAATTTCCTTCTGAACACAAATTTCCTTCAACCGGTGATAAGCAAAAACTTAAGGTATCATTTGGTGAAATTGAGTTTAAATAATCAGGTGGTAAAATTACTCTTTTCCAGGTTTGTCCGTTATCTGTGCTTTTCCTTAGTCCGCCAGCATAAGTCGTAATCCAGATTGTGTTTGGAGTAAATGCAATATCATAAACTAAGTTTTGAATCGTTACCGTAACAGGCAATGCTCTAATTTGATTAATACCATATTGTTCAACTGTATCTGTCTCAGCATCTAAAGGCTGTGGTATACTTGTCCAGCTTGCGCCGTTATTAGTTGTATATTTTAATCCGGTTCCTGCTGGAAGCGACTGCCCGCCCGTAACTTCTGTGGATTTAGCGCCGGCGCACCACAAAACTCTGTTGTTGAAGTCATATGCAAGTGCGGAATTATTATCAGTTCCAAAATCAGTTTGTCCGTAAAAATTTGTCCAGTTTGTTCCGCCATCAACAGATAAACTTACACCACGACTTGTGCCGAGCCAAACTGTATCGCCAATTGTAATAATATCTGTGATTGAATTGCTTAATGGATTTTGCGAAACGATTTTGTCTAATGATTTTTCATCTGTCTGCATCCAATATGTTTCAGGTGAAAGCTGAGCAGAAATCCTGCTTGAGGCTAAAATAATTGTAAGAGTAAGAATTAAATATTTTGTCATTGTATAAGTAAAGAATGATTAATGATGTTGCTTAGTTTTCCACCATGATCTTTCGCCTGGAATTCCAATCTATATGTGCCTTTTGCATTTGATGAGGTTATTTGAATTATAAGAGAATAAATTCCATCCCCGGAAGTCTGATCTCCATGTGATGCCAATCCATCATCAAACAGAACATTTTGAGCACCGCTTGTTGTTCCATTTGGTCTATATACTACAAAATATACTTTATCAATATCGGATAATCCATTCTCATCGAACACATTTATTGAAGTGAGGATTATAGTGGTGTCAGTTACAATTGCTGTGTCTGGGTCAACAATATCATCAGAAATTATCGGTGCGATATTGGTTTGTCCATTATCAAACTTAAATGTTCCTAATGCAACTTGATTTGTTGAGTTTGATTTATCAGTTACAAAATATTTGATGTTATAAATTCCGTTTGGGTAAGATTCGCTGAGCGGAAGTTTATTTGCAAAAGATCCATCGTTTGCAACATCATCTCCGTTTGCAATTTTACCATTATCTAAAAGTGAGAAAGGTGAAGTATTAAGTTTGGAATTATCTGAAGCATATACATCACAATAAACACTTTGAATAGTAGAGGCAGAATTGAATACAATTCTTATTGTAATTAAGGAATCCACCTGATCATATTGAATAGAATCTGATGGGGAGACAAGTTTCACTTGGTAATCAGGGATGTAATTTTCAATCACTGTATCATAGTCTTTTTCACACCTAATAAAGATGAAAACAAGTATGAGACTAATTGCGATAATTTTAAAGTTTTTAATTTTCATATAACTCTTAATAACTAAACTTCAACGAAGTAAAAATAAAACCATTTCAGCCAATTACATTAAGTATAGGCGGTGATGGTGAAAACGATATCACAAAAATTAAGAAACTTACATATCCTGAGAACATTTTTTTTCGATCCAAAGGCAAAATATCTGTTACAGGTGGATGTTTTAACTTTACCACAAAATATAAAATGAATGCCCAAAATAATCAGCCGCTCCAGCCAACTTCGAATTTCGTGATATTATTCGACAGTAAAATAAATTGATGGAATTTCATAGTTGTCACAAAATTGTCAAAAATTATTTTATTGCTAGCAAGTAATCTCTACTAACTTCAATTAGCAGGGGAGAAACAAAAAGTTACTTAAGCAAAACCACCTGCTCAATTTTTATGTTCAAGTTTGTATTTGCTATAAGCATTAGCCATTTCGTTAGCTGCCTTATCGAATGGTATATGTCCGACACCAGTTCCAAGACCAGGACAATAAACCTTCTTAATTTTATCAGAATTTTGATGGGTTATTTTTAATATTGCACTCATTGCAAAATAAGCATTAGATGCGGGTACTACTTCAGGCATTCTCATTGTTGGAGAAACAATAAGAAATGGAATCTTAGGATGATTAGTCTCTACAATTATACTTGAACCGACTGGTAACATTGCATCAGTAAGTTGATCAATTGTATTTTTCACTTTTCTCTCTAAATCCCATCCAAAATAATTTGAATAGACTAAATCAATTCCACCATCCATATGGCCGAAACTATTTGCAGGGGAGACAAAAGCAAATTCAGCGACATCTAAAATATTACCATAATGTACTTTTACTTCAGGAAAATTGGAAAAAGCATTTTCCAATTCTTTTACAAGACTATAATTATTATCGACTAAATATAATTCCATTATCAGAGCAAATTTATTCTATCTATCCTTCTATTTTTTTGATATTCGTTTAAGTGAAAATTTTGCCAACTCTAGACTGCCTTTACTTACATCTGGAGAAAAAATAAGTTCTCCTAAAAGTTGTATAGCTTGATCTTTCTTTCCCTGCATATCTAATATAGAAGCCTTATTTAAAATTAACATTCCTTTTGTCTCTGGATCTGGATTCTTTGAAAGACCCTGTTCAATTGCGTAAAGTCTCTCAGACGAATCTTCAAGAAGGTGTGCTAGTTCCTTCCAGGCAGGCGCATAGTCTGGTACCCTCTCTACTATTATTCTTGCTATTTTTATTTTTTCGTCCCTTGATTCTGCCCATTCAATGTTTAAATAGTATAAATATAATCCTTTAGGAAAAATTCCTGAACGCTCACCTTCTAATGAGTATAAAGCTGCTTTTACAGTCCAAAATCCTTTTGGTTTTAACTGATTAGTTTTTTGATAATATAAATAGGCGTTATCAAAATCCTCCATTAGCAAATAGGTGTATGCTAAATCATATATTGGATATGCCCATTCGGGTTCAATCCTTATAGCCTCATTAAGTTTTAGAATTGCACGCTCATATTTGCCAGCAGCTCCAAGTTCTCTGCCTTCTTGATGCAGTTGATTTGCTCTGAGGTCGATAGGTCTATCACCCAAAATCTCATATCGCACTTCTCCAGTCACATTTTCAAGATCTGCTGTGCTGATTGTATTTCCGTTTTTATCTTTAAAAATAATATTATTCATAGTGTTTGATTTATTTGAATCTGTTTGACAGGATAGTGCTGTTAAGAAAACTAAAAAGTATGAGACTCGTAATAATTTCATTTATATGTTTTGATTGATTTTTCTTAAATCTAATATCTAATGACCAGCTGTTAAAACATAATAATAATTGATATTCAAAAATAAGGAAAGAGATAGCCAATAAATTATTGTTAACTGTCAATTAATATTCTAAAAATGAAGTTGAACATTCATAAAATAAAATCTAATTTTTGACTGCATTGATGTAAACATTATGCTAAACTATTCTTAATACTTCTTATTAACGACAGCGCGAACTTTCATTATGGCTGGGTTCTGGATCTCATAGTATTGTTACATTAATTATTTGAGGATCTTATGGGTGCTCATCATTATAAGCTTGAAGTGGTACCACGAAGATTTATAGAACAGTTTTCAAACCCTATCCCGATGGAAATTGTTTATGAAGGGCTGCAACCTTGGCTAGATGAAAAACCTGATGAAAAACTTCTTGACTCTTTAAGAATATTACTACCCAATGATAAGTCTTGGGGTGTTGAAGAATATGTATCGGCTAATGATTGGGGTTCTGATATACGTATATGGAAAGAGGACGAAATAATTGAGAATATTGTGTTCAGATATTCTGAAATAGATGATTGGAATCTTATGATTTCATTTTTAAATATTGTAAAGGAATTAGATTATGTAGTTATTCACGGGGGTTACGTAATTGAACCAGATGAGAAAGAAATTAGAAATGACTTTAGAAATTCAGCAGCTGGCCAATTTAAAAACGACCCAGAATCAGCTATTATACGAGCAGCAAAAGGAGCGAAAGAGTTTTTTACATATTGGGAGAAGGGAAAATATAATGATCAATTTAGAGAATCTGGTTCGAAATATAATAAGGAAGAGACGGTAGCGTTTTTAGCTCTTAATAAAGGAGAAGAGATAGATTGGCAATATAGTATTGGTTTTGACTGCGCATATGATATCCTCTATATACCAGAAACTATTTTTGAGGAAATTTTAAAAAAGGCAAAAAAGCTTAACCTTAATAATTTTAAAAATTTCAAATTATATAATGATAAAAGATTTTCTGGAGATATTTTATTTACACTATTATCTGAAATTGGTAAAATAAAAGATTCCGTTGAGGATCAAGATGTTATAAAAGCTATAGAATTGATAGTTGAGAAAATTGAGAAATGTATTTCTTCAACTGAATTAGAATTAGCATTTGTAGGCTATTGAAGTGAACGAAATATTTTACGACCATAAAATATCTAAGTTGAACGATGATTTAGAATGCACATATGAAAATATGTATGAAGAATACATATACGGGAATATCTATGAGCATAGAGTTTACAGTGACTGGTCCACAATTGTTGCAGCACCAAATAAAAATCAGATACAATTTATTTTGGACATTGCAAAAGAGTGGCCAGGTCCATTCTTAATTTTATATGTACTTATTGCATCGAGATGTGGACGTGAGGAGGGACGATACCAGTCAGCTAATACAATGAGTTACGAAGAGCTAGAATCATTTTTAGATAATCATAAAGAGTATTTTGAAAGAGATGGCCGTCACCATTTGTGGGTAATTGATATAACACATAATAATAGAATCATATACGACAATCACAATATAATTTATATTTATGGAGATGATAAAAAAATAATCAAATATTGTGAACACAAAGGATTGGCAAAAAATGAAATTTTAATTCCTGCACCACATACCCATAATTTCAATGAACAATATGATAAAGAAGAAAACAATGTTTTTAATAATTATGAGTGGATACAATTTCCATTAGAAGAAGACGATGATCCATAAAGTAATTAATATTTTTCAATAATCGCTATCCATATTTCCAAGCTAAAGGAGAATGTTATCCTAATTATTTATAAATTATAACCGCATTGATGTTTATATTATGCTATTCTATATACTCCTTATTAACTCCAGTGGGGGATTTCAATTATGGTTAAGTGCGGGATCTTTTTAGTTCACAATTGTAGATAACAATTTCACTTTGAAGCAGTTTAGACAAAATGCGGTTAGTTAATGCAACGGTTAGGTTTGGCGCGTTATTACCGATTACAATGAGAAAGCTTTGTTTCTTAATTGATATTAGAATATAAAAGGGTTTATATGAATAAATTAAAAATAATTTATAAATATATTTTTTCTTTTTTTAAAAAGGACTGGCAAATTTCAGATTACCCACTTCAAATGAAAATACAAAAAGATGTACCAGAAGAAAGCAAATACTATTATAGTATACTAAACTGGTTTGCAGTTATAGGATTGGGGCCAAGTGAAGAAAAAGCATTCGAACATTTAAATACTAATTTCAACAATATTGTTGAAATGCAAGGTTTCAAGCCTAGACCAGGAAAGTATCAACCAATCAAAATTGCTGCAACCGACATAGTATCCGATCATTACGAATTATTAGAGCATTTTATAATAAATGTTTTGGGTTTTGCAAAAGGTGATCCAGTTTTTATTAGTGATAGATCGTCTTTAAGGGATTTCTCGGAAGATGAAGAAGATTATATAAAGTATTTGGAGAAAATTGAGTTTACTTACAATCTTAAACTTGAAATAATTGAGAACTATAAGATTTCCGATTTACTGTTAAAAATAAATAAAGATTGGGAAGGCAAGCATCATTTAGAGAACTAGATGAAAGAAAAGTATAGTCAATTCATAGAAAGACTCATTAAAGATGCATTAAATGAAAATTAACGTATATCTCAATACCAACTTACAAAGGATAAGGACAGCCTTTCATTTTAGTTCGGCGGATTTTAGATTTTTGAAATTGTGTTTTATTTATAGTTTTTGTTCGATGTGTTCGTTTTCCCCTAGGGATCCCTTTGGGATAATTAATTAACTTACCTTTTACTCGGCTCTCTTGTTCTGGGCGGCGGGTTAGGCGCAATGCCGTTAGGCAAATTTGAAAGAAATATTAGATGGATATTTTAGATAGTGAAATTTTTCGTAATGACTATGAAAAGATGAAGTCAATTTCGCTCAATCCTATTAATCATACCGCAGCAAATGCTTACGAACATTCAGAATTGGTACAAAAAAGAGTGATTGAACTTGCAGAGCAGAATGATTGCACTTCAGAAGAAAAAGAAATCCTCTCAAACTTGGCAAGAGTCCACGATATAGGCAAAATTAGCGGTACAGCCAATCCTGCAAAATCTGTTGAGATGTTAACTCGATATGGCATCGTTGATGATAAATTCGTTAGTCTCGTCAAATATCACGACACAAATTTGCCTTGGTTTATTGCTACTCAGAAAGGCCAGGCTCCATCAGATAAAGCCTGGCGCAAATTGACTTCTACAATTAATATAAAATTGCTCTGTATTTTTATGATCGCTGATCGTATTGATTGCCCGGGCAGTTGGAAGGCTAATGAAGCATTAATTTGGTTTCTAAAAGAAACTATCAAAAAGCAATGGTTGAATGAACCATTAATTGTTGATGATGAATTTATTGAAGAGATCTAATAATACGAGTGTGGAAATCATTAAATATTATTTCATAAGAAAGTTCAGAAGCCTAACATCTTTCATAAGTACAAGGTCCCGGACGAGACGGGGCAGGCAAGAGGATATAAAAATATTGTTCATAACATTGTTACGGATTGTCCTAAAAGTTGTTAACAGTTTTAATTAAGAGGAAAATGCAAAAGCGGTTATGTTCTAAACTATTTCCCTGTTCAGGGCTGCGCCTTAGCCGCAAAGCCGTTATACCATTTTAATAATAGACGCTAAGAAATGAAGATAAAAATTAAATTATTCTTATTTGGAATCGCTGCGATAGTTTTTGGAACTATTATTTATTTATTTCTATGGGGCAAGCTATTCCCTTATTCACCAATATTTATAGGCTTCGATAAACACGAATTAGCAAATACAATTATATATGTACAAGATGGTGTATATTTTGATGATTTCGCTAAGATTGATACACTAACAAAATATGTTGAGCAATTTCACGAACTTAAATTTAAAAGTAAACCCAAATTATTCTTATTTAAAGACGATAAAAGTTATAGACAACGTTCATTATCAAATGCTAGATTTTGTGCTTTTTATAATGGCAATATAGTTATTTCACCCTGGGCAGTTAAAGAGGCAGACATAGGCAAAATATCTTTGAATATTTATTTAAGACATGAGTTGTCTCATTCATTATTATTCCAAAACAAAGGAATTCTTAGTGCATATAAATATCCAAAATGGCTACTGGAGGGAATTGCTGTTTACAGCACAAATCAAATGGGCACTTCTTTTTATCCAACAAAGGCAGAAACATATTCTTTAATTAAAAATGGGAATTTTATGCCGCCAGAATATTTTGGAACTGACAAAGAAAATAAAATTAAACTTGATATGGAATATCCACAAGCATTTATTTATTCTGAATTTGGGTGTATTGTTGATTATTTGATTTCCAATTATGGGAAGCAGAAATTTATTTTATATATGAAGGCCTTTCTGGAAGAAAACGATAATGATGTAATATTCAAAAGAATTTATAAGATTAGTTTTGAAAAAGTGATATCCAATTTCAAATTATCAGTTAATAAATATTCAGAAAATGTTATAACGAGAGCCTCAACGCCGTTAGATGTATAAAAATTAATTTCTCAACAAATGAAATTTAAAGAATTATACCAGAAACTTAAGGATACTGGCATCTGCTAAGATAGATACTATTTACACGATCTTTACTGTTCAACTGAAGATGATGATAAAATAGTTTATTATTTTCCTGCACAATGTTGTGATCAATTTAGTATACTTTACGATATGAATGGAAATGTTCTTGATGCACCAGATGGCGGAATTACTGGCGGCAGCGATGGAAAAATTACAGATTTCTTTAAAAAAGGTACTTATGAAAAATTAATATGGAAAGATCCTCGTGAGCAGCCTTCATTGTATCCAAACTAAATCAAATATATCTTGCAAACAATTATCGTAGTTTTGTAAAACATTATTTAACATTGTTGATATTAATAACATTATGAATAATCCTAAATATATATATGATGTTGTCTTCGCATTTTCAAAAAAGGATGAACATTTAGCAGACCAAATAAATAATTTGTTATATGATTCTTTGAACACTTTTTTATTTTCAAAAAAGCTAGAAGAAATTGCTCGCCCAAATCGTGAATTAAAAATTATGGAAACGGTTGGGAAGGAATCAAAGATTGTCGTTGTTCTGTTTAACAAAAAATGGGGAAATAGTCCCTGGACTAAAATTGAGGAGCAAGCCATAAGAAAACGAGCAGGTAAAGAGGGGTATAATTTTTTACTTTTTATACCATTAGATCATCCGCCTACGGCTCCCAAATATGTCCCCAAGGATCAAATTTGGGAAGGGCTTGGCGACTCAGGAATAAAGGGTGCGGCCGCAGTTATTAAAGAGCGAGTTAGATTATTTGAACATAAAACAAGTGAAAAATTACCAAGTACTGTGGCTTCCGATGAGCATAAAAATTTAGATGTTGATTCTGAAAAATTAATAATTCTAGATGCTGTTAATTCTCTTGATATTTCTATGCTTGAATTAACTGATTTGTTTCATGAACTTAAAATTTTTAAAACAAAAATTGAAAAAGACAAAGAGGGTATCTCTATAAATTATCGCTTAATACATAAAACTTGCACTCTTCATTGTGGAAAATATTCTATCAAGTTTCATATGCAATCTGCTAACAATAAAACTCATAAAGAGTCGAAGCTTTACTACGAGCTACTAAAGCAAGATAACAAAGCACACGAACCAAGCATATTGGCTGTAGAGGCATACCATTTTGAGGTAAAAAAACCTGGTGAATATGGTTGGATGAGGGATGTTGGTAGTACTTCATATATTTCATCAAAAGAATTGGCAGAAAAATCTATAAAGTTACTATTAAAAAACGCTCATAGTGAAAAGTAAATCTTAATGCGAATATTTATAACAAGAGAAATTCCATCATCCGGAATCGATCTTTTAAAGAAAAATGGATTTGAAGTTTCTGTGTACAATAAGGATAATCCTATTCCGCCAAAGGAATTTTTAAAAGAAATTAAAGATTGCGATGGTATGATTTCTTTATTATCAGATAAGATAGATAAAGAAGTAATTGATCAAATGAAGAAGTGCAAAGTAATAGCAAACTATGCTGTTGGTTTTAATAATATTGATGTTGAATACGCAAAAAACAAATCCATTGTTGTTACAAATACGCCAGATGTTTTAACAGATTCAACTGCAGATATTGCGATGGCATTAGTTTTAGCATGTGCAAGAAAGTTACCTGAATCTGAAAAATTTGTACGAAGAGGAAAATTTGTTGGATGGAAACCAAAACTTTTTTTAGGAATGGAGTTACGAAATAAGTATTTCGGAATTCTTGGGGCGGGAAGAATAGGAACTGCAGTAGCAAAACGTGCATATTCATTTGGGTGTAAAATTATATATTATTCAAATTCTCAAAATGAATATCTTGAGACAAAATTAAACGCAAAAAAAGTATCGCTCCAATCAATTCTAAAAAAATCTGATATTGTTTCACTCCACTTGCCATTGAATAATAAAACCAAAAATTTAATTAGTTCACAAAATCTAAAATTGTTAAAACCATCGGCAATTTTAATCAATACCGCAAGAGGTGAAATTCTTGATGAAACATATCTTATAACAATGTTAAAACAGAAAAAGCTTGCAGCTGCAGGATTTGATGTTTATGATGGTGAACCAAATATCAAAAAAGATTTTTATACTCTTGATAATGTAATTCTTCTACCTCATATTGGCAGTGCAACAACGGAAGCAAGGAATAAAATGTCTTTGCTTGCCGCAAAAAATGTAATTGCAGTTTTATCAGGTAAAAGGGCAATAACTCCAATTTAAATCAATAACAATTCATTGCTAATCTTGCATACCATTGGTAATTTTGAAACAAAAAAAAGAGAAAATTAAATGAGATTTGGAATACCAAAAGAAACTCTTTATGAAGAAAAAAGGGTTGCATTAGCTCCGGCAGGAGTAGATGCTTTAGTAAGAGCCGGTCACACTGTTTATATCCAAAGTGGAGCAGGTGAGGGAAGTCATTTTAGTGACGATGAATATCGTAACACTGGTGCACAAATTGTTTATTCCGCTGAAGAAGCTTTTGCAAGGGCAGAAGTTGTTGTTAAAGTTGCTCCTTTGTCGGAATCGGAAGCTGATATGCTCCAGGAAAATCAAACTTTATTTTCATTTCTCCATCTTGCAATAGGCAAAAAAAATATTATCGAACAATTATTAAAGAAAAAAATTACTGCAATCGGTTATGAATTGATTGAAGAAGAAGAACGACTTCCCGTATTACATTCAATGAGTGAAATTGCTGGTCAGCTTTCTATTCAAGTTGCTGAAAGATATTTGGAGAGTTTTACCGTAGGCGGTAGAGGAATACTTTTAGGTGGAATAACCGGTGTTGCTCCTGCAGCTGTTGTAATACTCGGCGCTGGTGTAGTAGGCGTTACAGCCGCGCGTGCTGCCCTTGGGCGTGGCGCTCAAGTTATAGTTATCGATAAAGATTTAAATCGATTGCGTTCAATTGATATGCACTTCAGAAAAAAGGTTACAACGGTTATGGCTAATCCTTACACAATATCTCGTGGCGTTAAATTTGCCGATGTGCTAATTGGCGCGGTACTAATTAAAGGTGAGAAAGCTCCAAATCTTGTAACTGAAGCAATGGTTAAAGAAATGAAAAAAGGATCTGTAATTGTTGATGTTTCAATCGATCAAGGTGGATGTATTGAAACCAGCCATATTACCACGCAATCTGATCCGGTTTATCTAATGCACGATGTTATTCATTACTGCGTTCCAAATATGCCGGCAATCGTTTCGCGCACTGCAAGTTATGGTTTAAATAATGCTTCACTTGGTTACATTCAGGATATCGCAGAAAATGGATTATCAAATGCATTACTTGGTGATCCGGGTTTATCTAAAGGTGTATGTACTTATAATGGTTATTGTTGTAATGAGTCCATCGCACATACTTTTAATTTTGAGTATAGAAGACTTCATATTTTTTCAAGCAATTAAAAAAATATATATAAATTTGAAAATGAATTGAATTTTAGAAATGAGAATTTGAAATGACATCAACAGAAGAAATAGCGACAAAAAATCATATACCAACTAATTTACTGCGCATTTACAACCAAAAATTAGTTAGTTCTGATGAGGCTGTTAAGCAAATTAAATCCGGCCACAACGTAATTATTCAGCCTGGGTGCGCTGTTCCATCTGAATTAATTAGAGCTATGGTAAGACGAAAAGACGAATTAGAAAACGTTACTATATATCATATTTTGATAGTGGGCGAGCTGCCATACTTACAGCCTGGAATGGAAAAACATTTTAAACATAAGGCTTTTTTTATTGGCGCAAATGCACGAAAAGCAATAAGCGAAGGACGAGCAGAATTTATACCAATATTTTTATCTGAACTACCACTGCTTTTTAAACTCGGAAGAATAAATACAGATGTTGCTCTTCTAAATGTTTCACCACCTGATGAACATGGTTTTTGTAGTTATGGTGTAGATGTTGGAACTATTAAAACACCTGCAGAAAAATCTAAAATAATTATCGCTCAGGTTAATAAACATATGCCAAGAGCTTTGGGTGATTGTTTTATCCACATTAATAAAATTAATTATATAGTTGAGCATGATGAGGAACTTAAAGAGCTTCCTCAAGTTGATCCTGATACAACACCTGAAGTTTTAGCAGTATTTGATAAGATAGGAAGAAATGTAGCAGATCTTATCGAAGATGGATCAACATTACAAATGGGCATCGGAGCAATTCCGGATTCGGTGATGAAATATTTATTTGATAAAAAAGATTTAGGTATTCACACTGAAATGTTTTCAGATGGAATGATTGACCTTGTTGAAGCGGGAGTAATTAATGGTGAAAAGAAAACTCTACATCCGGGAAAAATAATTGCTGGATTTGTTCTTGGAACAAAACGTGTTTATGATTTTATAGATAACAATCCAGTTTGCGAATTCCACCCACAAGAATATGTAAATGATCCGTTTATAATTGCTAAGAATAATAAAATGGTAGCAATTAATTCGGCGTTAGAAGTTGATCTAACGGGGCAGGTTTGTGCAGATTCCATTGGCACAAAGTTGTATTCCGGTATTGGTGGGCAAGTAGATTTTATTCGCGGCGCATCTAAATCCGAAGGTGGTAAACCGATTATTGCATTACCAGCAACCACAAAAAATGACACTATATCTCGCATAGTACCAACATTAAAACCTGGGGCTGGAGTTGTAACATCAAGAGGTGATGTTGATTATGTAGTTACTGAATATGGAGCAGTTGATTTGTGGGGAAAGACTATTCAGGAACGTGCTAAGGCTTTAATCTCTATTGCACATCCAAAATTTAGAGACGAGTTGACAAAATATGCAAAAGAAACTTTTTACATTTAGGTTTTAATGGTTGCAGTTATTGGAGATATACATGGTTGTTATTTTACATTAAAGAATTTAGTTGAAAAAATAAAGACTAAGTATCCGAACATCTCAATTTACTGCGTTGGCGATCTTGTTGATAGGGGGAATTATAGTTTTGAAGTGATTGAGTTTATCAAGGCTCAAAATATTTATTGCGTAATTGGTAATCACGATTATATGTTTTACTCCAACATGCGTGATCCATTTAGCGTAATGGCTAAATCCTGGAACTATAATGGGGCTGAAACCACTCTTGAATCTTACAAAGATAAACTTAACGAAATGGATGAGCATCTTGATTTGATTATAAGTTTTCCGCTTTTCTACAATCTTGATGATTGTTTCATTTCACATGCCGGAATTTCAAAAACACTTGAGAATAAATTACCTAAAAATATTTTGTCTGATGATGAAAAACTTAAAGATGTCTTAAACGGTGATTTGTTCAATCAGAATAGCATAATCTGGACGCGCGGTGATCTGCTTAATATCGGCAAATTGCAAATTGTTGGACATACACATCGCAAGGATATATTATTTGATGAAAAGGCAAATTCACTTTATATAGATACCACTTCTTATGGAAATAATAAATTAACTGCGGCTATTGTAGATCAAAATAAATTAGTTGAAATTATTTCTGAGAAATCTTGTAGTGAAGATGTTAATCGAAATTGGATCCAGTTTTAACCTTCAATAATCTCTCTAATTATTATCCTTCCGGTAAAAATTCCATCGAGAGTTTATCCATTTTACTTCTTAGTGTTGTGCGCGGAATTTTTAAAATCTTTGCGGCTCCGGTAACATTGTTCCCGGATTTTTCTAAAGCCCAATTAATTATTTCTTTTTCTTTTGATAAAATATATTTATCAAATCCAGCATAGCTTGTAAAAGAATCTGAAACTGTTTCTTGATTTCCTATATTATTTAGAAGTGGATCAAGAACAGTTGTATTTAAAAATTGATTTGGTGAAAGCGCAATGATTCGTTCAGTCATATTTTCAAGTTCTCTTACATTACCGGGCCAATCGTATTTATTAAGTATTTCATAAATGTTCTCATCTAAAAATGGGATCTTATCTTCTGCCCCATGTTTTTTTAAGAAATGAATTAGAAGCTCTGGAATATCTTCTTTTCGCTCTCGCAGAGATGGAAGCACAATTGGAATAATATTTAATCTATAGTACAAATCATCTCGAAATTTTTTTTGCTGAACACGTTCTTTCAAATCAATTTTTGTGGCACAAATAATTCTTACATCAACAGGAATATTTTCTGTACTGCCAACACGCGATATTTCTTTTTCTTGCAGCACTCGTAAAAGTTTTACTTGCATTGGCAATGCAAGATCGTCAATATCATCAAGCAGTAAAGTACTGCCATTTGCTCTTTCAAAATAACCTATGTGTCGTTTAACTGCACCTGTAAATGCTCCTTTTTCGTGTCCAAACAATTCACTTTCAATGAGTGTCTCCGGAATCACAGCACAGTTAATCGCAATAAACTCTTTATCCTTTCGAAAAGAAAGATTATGGATTGTTCTTGCACAAAGTTCTTTGCCTGTTCCGCTTTCACCTTGAATTAAAACCGTATAATCGTGCGGCGCAATCATTTTGATCATATCAAGAAAAGTTTTCACTCTGGCTGATGAGCCGATTATAGTTTTCTTTTCAAAAAGCTCTAATCTGCTTTTTAACTTTTCATTTTCAGAAAGAACTTTACCTAGATGTTCTATATGTTTTAGAATGCTTAAAAGTTGCTCGGGTGAAAAAGGTTTTAATAAATAATCATAAGCCCCAAGTTTTAATGATTCAATTGCAGTTTCAACAGTTGCATAAGCTGTAATAATAATTACAATAGTTTTTGGATCTATTTCTTTTGCGAATTTTAAAATATCCAAACCATTTGTACCGGGTAACCGTAGATCAGTTATAACTACGTCATAATTGATATTCTTTAATGAACTAAGTGCTTCGGTTCCATCTCCAAAACTGCTTACATCATAACTTTCTTTTTTGAGAATATCAGTTAAAGTTTTTCTTGTAATCTTCTCGTCTTCAACTAACATTATTTTCATACTTAACCTCTGTTGGTAGGATTACAGTAAAAGTTGTTTCTTTGTTTGGTACAGAGCTGACTGTTATTTGTCCGTTATGATTTTCAACAATTCCAAGACTAACCCAAAGACCTAAACCTGTTCCTTCGCCAGGATCTTTAGTTGTGTAGAAAGGATCAAATATTTTATCCAATTCTTTTTCATCTAAACCAATTCCATTATCACTGATAGAAAAGAAAATGTGTTTCTCGTCTTTCATGCCGGATACAACGGTTATTTTGCCTTTCTCAGTAGTTGCATCATAAGAATTAATCAAAATATTCATAATTACTTCCTGAATAAGCTGATTATCCGCACTGATCGATGGAATATCTTCCATCAAATTCATATTAACAACAGTTTGTTTCTGCTTTAATTTATATTCAAGAAGTTTGTATACATTAAATATCATTTCATTAATGTTTAGAGAGTCAGTTATCTGAGTTTGCTGTTGTGCAAATCCTAAAAGTTTCTTAACTACATTTTCTATGTACTTCATCCCTTCATTTATAAGGGATAAATATTCTGTGGTTTGTTCTATATTATTAGGTTCTTTTTGAATAGAATACAAACAGTTCTTAATTCCGTTTAAAGGGTTATTTATTTCGTGGGCAACACCGGACGCAAGTCTTCCAATTGATGCTAATTTTTCTGATTGAAAAACTTGTTTTTGTGCTGTAGCTAGTTGTTGTTTAGAAAGTTTTAGTCTTTTTAATAAATCATCAAAACGATTGATAAGAAATCCAATTTCATCTTTACTACCTGTCAGTGCTATCTCTTCAATAGATTTGAAATCAATTTTATCAATTTGATTGACTAAGCTATTCAGTTTAAATGTTACTTTATCAATCAGAAAATACAACACAGTCAGCGTTACAATTGAGAGAAGAATTGTTAACGAAAGAAGAATGAAGAAAATACTATTTATCTCGCCCCTGATAGGTTCGGCATCAAACCCAATTTTTACAACACCCCATTTCTTTTTTGCAATTTTTAATGGAGCGTATGCATCAATCAGCCAGCCATAATCATTAGATTTATAAATTATACTTTTATATTTGTTTGATTTTAAGTTGTCATCAGTTTTATCATTCGAAAAAGATGTTAGTCCGTTTCTATCTTTTCCTGCGACGATTTCATCATTGTTATCATAAATTTCTATGTATATAATACTTGTAACCCTCTGCATATAATTATCGATATAAGTTTCAAGCAAATCATCTTTTAACAACTCACGCTGTTCTGCGTAAATAAGTGCATCAAGAGCCGGAACAGTAAAAGCATCAACAACAGATTGTGCGTTGTTAACTTCTTTCTCAATTAATATCGTTCTCCATTGAAACAGAATTGCTAAAGAAATAAGCATCATAATTAGCAGAATAACTGAACCGGTTACAAAAAGAATGCGTGTCTTTAAACTGTGCTGGATGGGAATCATTTTTGTTTCCCCGAATACTTTCTAATCAAATCATAATCACTATCTTTAGCCTCTACAAAGCCAAAAGTAAATTCATTATCCCACGATTTAACAAGCTCTTTATATTTTGTTTCCTTTAAATTGATTTTTAATAAAAGAGATTTTATTGTATTGATTATATCAGTATCATAATCTTTTGCAGCAACAATAGGTGAGCCCGGAACAGGCTCAGAGAATCCAATTATTTTTATTCCTCTATCGTTATACTCTCTTATTACCCGGTCCTTAACAACACCCGCATCAAAACTTCCGCTTAATACTTGATAAATTACATTTTGATGATAAGCAAAATTCTTAATTTCTTTAATATCTTTTTCAAGGAGATTGTATTTCAACAATTCATATTTGATTAACCAATTTCCAGAGAATGATTCTTCGGATGGCAAGGCAATACGTTTAGCTTTTAAATCTTTTATAGAATTTATTTTGTCACTGCTTTTTACAAACACAACGGATTTAAAAAATGGTTTAAAATCCTCATTTAAAGGTTTTAAAATTGGTATGATTCCATAACGCTCATGCACATTTATATACAGCAGTGTTCCAAAAAATGCAACAGCAACATCACCGTTTATTAATTGATTTACAGTTTCTGTGTAAGAAGTGCTGAGTTTTAGTTCAAAGTGATACTTTTCATTTTGATTTAAGTAATCAATTATCGGTTGATATCCTTTAAAGATTATATTTGGCGGGTAGCGAGAAATAACTCCGATGTAAACAATTTGTTTTTGTTTATCTGATGAAGAAATCGATTCTTGTTTTTCAACAGGAATTTTTGTTGAAATATCAACAGCAGATTTATAAAAAAGAAAAGTTGCAGCTGATCCAACCACAATAAAAACTAAAAGCGAGAGTAAGAATTCTTTTTTGAACATAAATGAAGTACGATCTATATACTTTTTTACAATCGTCTTCAAATTTCAGTCCTAATAAACATTCCAAATTCCTTTTTTATTATAATGTAAATCTAATTATAACGACGAATAATCGCCACACTGACGACGAAATCCTGACGTTAATAGATAAATTTAGATTTAATGGAATGATAATTCTTTGGATTTTAGCAATTTATTAAGCTTTTTGTATCCTTCAATTGTAATTTCACAGGGCATTATCCTTGCTAAAAAATTGAAACTATTTCAAACAAAGGAGTTCAAATGGAAAATATCATACCTCGCTGGGAATGGCGCACATTTACAAGCAATCTTGGAAAAGCAGAAGAAAACATAAAAAAGCATCCTGAGGGAAAAACTCGTGAAAGTGATGAAGTTTACATTCTTTCAGAAGTTAGTATGGATAATACAAAAGTGCGCGATGATTTGATGGATATAAAAACTTTACAGCAGGTTAATGAAGATAGATTAGAACAATGGCTTCCGATTATGAAAGGAACTTTTCCGCTTCCGGTTTCTGAAATTGAAAAAGTATTTAAATGCTTTAAAGTTACCGTCCCAAAATTTGAAAGAGATGAATACACTTTTGAACAATATCTTAAAGAAGTTATTGCCCCATCCAAACTATTAAAAGCTGTAAATGTACATAAGAAAAGAACAGGTTATACAATCAATAATACAATTGTAGAAATTGCTGAAGTAACAGTTGATGGCAAAGTTATTAAAACTGCTGCGGTCGAAATGGAGGATCCGGCTTTAGTAATTAAAACTGTTAGAGAACTTGAATTAGATACTTTCCCAAATATTAATTACTTGCGCGGATTAAAAAACTTAGTTGGAATGAAATAAGGAATAAAATTATGGCAAATGAAATTGAGCGTAAATTTTTAGTTAAAGGTGAGTTTAAAAATCTTGCAAGCAAAGAAACCAGAATTGTGCAAGGTTATCTTTCATCAGTCCCGGAACGGACAGTTCGAGTTCGGATAAAAGGCGATAAAGGTTTTATAACGATAAAAGGAATTGGAAGTGCATCTGGCGCTACCAGATATGAATGGGAAAAAGAAATTCCAACTAATGAAGTTGAAGAATTGTTAAAGATTTGTGAAGCTGGTGTAATTGATAAAACACGTTATTTAGTTAAAGTTGGTAATCACACTTTTGAAGTAGATGAATTTTATGGTGAGAATAAAGGACTTGTTGTTGCTGAGATTGAGTTGGTTTCAGAATCAGAGGCATTTGAAAAGCCGACTTGGTTAGGCGATGAAGTAACTGGCAACACCAAATATTATAATTCTATGCTTATGAAAAATCCATTTACAAAATGGTAAGTGAGCAAAATTATTAAATAGTATTTTATAATTAATAGAAGTTGGTATGACAAAATTTGATCCACTTGATATGAATAATTATCGTATCGAGAAACTCCCAAAGCGTGATAAATCAAAATTTGAAAAGTGGCTGGCTATTGTTGGACCCATTTTAGCAATGGCCGCATTTATTTTGTTTGCGTTTATAATAAAACTTCCATTTCTTGAAACTATAAATTCATCAAATTTGGTTTCGGAATCCGCAAAAAAAGTTTTTGATAAAATTGGTTCAGCAGCATTTATAAGAAATAACGAATTTATGCTTGCAATCTTTGTAGCCTCAATTATACTTTGGATGACAGAGGCTATTCCAAATTATTTAACTTCTCTGTTGTTGATTATAAGTCTTGTTTTAACCGGAGTCTTATCTGAAAAAGTAGCTTACGCTCAACTTGGTCATCCGGTAATGTGGTTAAACATTATGTCATTTGTTCTTGCAAGCATGTTAGTTGTAACAGGTCTTGCAAAACGTTTTGCACTTTGGTTAATAGTTAAGTTTGGAAAAAATGCCAGCACAATATTTATCAGCTTTCTGATTATCAATCTTGTACTCTCGGCATTTATATCTGCAACAACTGCAAAAGCTGCAATACTGCTTCCGATATTTATGGTTATAGCTGCAATTTACGGTGCTAAAACCGGGGAGAAGAGAAATAATTTTGGACGAAGTATTGTATTGCAAAATCTTTTATACATTAATCTTGGTGCCGGTGCTTTTGTTACAGGTTCAGGAGCAAATTTGCTTGCAGCTGCTATTATTGGTGGCGCAATTGGTGGTAACATCTTCTTTTCAGATTGGATGATGGCGATGTTTCCTGTTATGGTTTCCTTAATGTTTATCGGTTATCTTTTGGCTTTGAAGGTTTTCTTTCCATTGCCATCTGAAGAACGTTTACCGCAAATTGAAGGTGGTATGGACAGACTAAAAGAAGAATATGAGAAACTTGGGTCTATTACTTTTTTAGAAATTAAATCCGCGATTATTTTTATTGCAATACTTGCTATGTGGGCAACTGATAGCATTCACGGAATTAGTGCCACAGCTGTTGCTTTCGTTGGTGCAATAGTTGCACTGCTGCCTAAAATTGGAATTGTAAAATGGAATGATGTTGATATTCCCTGGCATCTTATGTTATTTTCTGCAGGTGCTTATACATTAGGCGCGGGTTTAGATGAAACAGATCTTCCTTCAATTTCTGTAAATGCTTTTTTTGATCATTTAGGGATTGGAGATCACACCAGTTTTTGGATTTTGTATCTGTTATTAACTGGAGTTATGATTTTTAGCGCATTAATTTTTCAATCAAAAACAATGCGTGCAATGATATTTATTCCCATTGCAATTGGTGTTGCAAACAGATTTGGATTTGATATTGTTAGTCTTGCTTTACCTGTTGCTTTTATGATTGAACACGTTTACGTTTTGCCGTTTAATAGTAAACCAGCGGCATTACTTTATGAAACTGATCAGTACAGTTTAACAGATACTTTTAAATATGGTTTTACTATGATGGTTGTTTCCTGGTTGCTGATTATTGCAGCAGGAGAAACATGGTTTAGATTTTTAGGGATCACTCCACACGGTGTGTTTGGAATATTTTAATGTAAGTAAAGGATTATAGTCATGTTTTTAAAAAAAACAAGAAAACTTGAAACTCAAATTGATGAGTATCTTGATTTAGTGATAACTGGTGGACTTATTTTTAAGTTAGGAATAAGGTGCTACTTGGATAATCAAATAGAGGCTTTTGAAGGACACTTAAAAGATTTAAGAAAGATTGAAGATTCAGCCGATGATTTGCGCAGAAATATTGAAATCAAACTTTATTCACGCACATTAATTCCAGAGGCAAGAGGGGATGTTCTTGGATTGCTGGAAAGCTGCGATAAAGTATTGAACATTACAGAAGAAACGCTCTTAGAGTTTTCAGTTGAAATCCCGAATCTTTTACCTGAGCTTAAAAATGATTTCAATGATATTGCTGAAAGTTCTATTGCGTGTCTTGAAAATACTGTTAGCGGTATTAGGGCATACTTTAAAAATGTTGATGCAGTTAGAGATTATGTAACCAAAGTACAGTTCTATAAAAAGGAAACTAATAAAATTGCAGAAAGAATAAAGCGAACAGTTTTTAGAACTGATCATGATCTAAGCTTTAAAATTCATATTCGCTATTTCACTTTTCACATTGAACGAATTGCAGAAGAGTCTGAAGATGTTTGTGATAGGCTTTCTATTGCTATTATTAAGAGGTTAGAATAGAATTGGATATTTCAGTTTGGTTTTTTATTAGCAGTGGTTTATTCCTTGGATGGTCGCTCGGCGCAAACCATGCGGTAAATGTATTTGGAACTGCCGTGGTTTCCAAAATGGTAAAGTTCAGAACTGCTGCAATTATCTCCGGAATTTTTGTAATACTTGGTTCAGTTATAAGTGGGGCGGGTACAACAAAAACATTAACGGATTTAGGCTCGATCAATGCAATTGCTGGCAGTTTTTCTGTTGCATTAGCGGTTGGGATTTCAGTTACATTAATGACTAGAGCTAAATTACCAGTTTCAACCTCACAAGCTGTAATTGGTGGTATTATTGGCTGGAATATTTTTACGGGTTCGCCAACTGATTATACTTCTTTAACTAAAATATTATTTAGTTGGGTGGCTTCACCGGTTATAGCAGCAATATTCGGGTTTTTAATTTTTAAGCTGATGAAAAAAACAGTTTTAAAATGGAAAATACATCTTCTTAGATTAGATAATTATACAAGAATTGGATTGATTGTTGTTGGTGCATTAGCATCGTATTCTTTAGGTGCAAATAATATTGCAAATGTAATGGGAATGTTTGTATCAGCTCCGCTATTTAAAGACATGCACATTGGAAACATAATAACTATATCAAGTGTGCATCAGTTGTTTTTATTGGGTGGTATAGCGATTGCAATAGGAATATTTACTTACGGCAATAATGTAATGGAAACGGTCGGAACTGATTTATATAAAATTTCACCAATCACTGGTTTTGTGGTTGTTCTTGCCGAATTTATTGTTCTATTTCTTTTCACATCTCAGACTCTTGAGGCATTTTTATTAAAAAATAATTTGCCCTCGTTTCCCTTAGTTCCACTTTCTACAACACAAGCTTTTATAGGTGCAGTAATTGGTGTTGGTATTGCCAAAGATCCATCATCAATCAATTTTAAAGTATTAGGTAAAATTGCAATTGGTTGGGGAGTTGCACCACTAACTGCTGGTTTGATCACCTTTATATCATTGTTCTTTATACAGAATGTTTTTGAACAAAAAATCATTCATCCTGTTCCATATGAAATTACAACATCCGTAATATCTAAATTGAATGCTGAAAGAATTGAAACGAAGCAGATAAATGATCTGTTAGGCCAAAGATTCTTGAATAATAAAAACTTTTTAAACGAACTTAAATACAGATTCGATTACGATAGTAAACAGATATACTCAATATTTAATTACGCGCTCATCGATAGTTTTAAAATTGATTCATCGTTAGTTAATACGTTGCCAGAGAAATATGATTTTACTGAAACTGAAAAAAATCAGTTGAAAAAACTTCATGGCAAATCATTTAATCATAAAATAGATTTTGAAGACGCAGTTTATTCTAATTTACCCATGTGGAGTTTATCTGCCGATAAACTAAAAGATAAAGCAATATTAGAAAAGAAAATTATAATTGAAGAACTATTTAGAGTTTCAATAAAAAATAAAAGTTCAAGTAAATAATATTAAAATCAAACTTAATAGGAGATAATATGAATAACAGAAAAAACTTTATAATTGTTGTTTTGATCTCTGTGTTTTCAATTCTTGGAGTGAATGAATTGAAGGCTCAGGTACCTGGTGGCGATCAAAAAGTTCCGCTTGGCGCAGAGATGCGCAATGGTAAACTTGTTTTTGAATCTGAAGATGGAAATTTTCGCTGGTGGTTTGATTCAAGAATCCAATTTGATGGTGCAATTTATTTTGAAAATAAAAACGCCATGAGTAATGGAGTTCATTTACGAAGAGCAACCTTTGCACTTAAGGCATTACTTTATCGGGACTGGCAAGCAGAAGTAGATATTGATTTTGCAGAAGCTGTTTCAACAAAATCGCAAGTTGAATTAAGAGATATGTGGATAAAATATACTTTCCCAAAATTTAATCTTTCTCTACAAGCCGGTAACTTTAAAGAACCATTTGGTATGGAACGATTAAACAGTTCAAGATTATTGACTTTCTTAGAGCGCTCTGCAATTTCTAATGCAATTCCTTTGGGCAGAAGAGTTGGAGTTTCCGTAAGATACTGGACTGATTATGCCCAGGTTACAGCCGCAATTATGGGACACGAAACAAGTACACGAGTAGATAAAGGGCAGCGGGATGAAGGTTTCTCAACTAACTTACGTGTTTCTGTTGCACCAATAAATAATTTTGGTGAGAATTTACATTTTGGTTTAGCAGGGTCGTATAAGATTCCTGATGTTACATCAGAATTAAGGGCAAACACAATTGAAATTAGTGCCCGCACAGAAAGTTATGTCGCAAATCCAAAGTTATTACACACAGGCGACATTGCTGATGTTAACTACTACAATCGTTACGGTGCTGAGTTAATGTATATAAACGGTCCTTTTTATCTACAATCAGAATTTATGGGAACAAGTATTTATAGATGGTATGGCAAACCAACTGTAAACTTAAAAGGTGGATATGTAATGGCTTCCTGGATGATTACCGGTGAGAATCGATACTATTATGTTGATGAAGGTGAAGTTGGTCCAATAGAAGCTCCTAAAAATTCTTGTGGTGCTTTCGAATTAGCAGCACGTTACAGTGTTACTAATCTCAATGATCTTGATACTGATATTCATGGTGGTCAATCAAACCAAATTATGCTTGGTTTAAATTATTATCCAAATTCAAATATTAAACTTCAGTTCAACTATTCTATAGTTAATGTTGATGAATTTGCCACAAGAAAAGGAAATTTACTTGGTGGTGATGATCACTCATTTGTTCAAATGCGTATTCAAGCATCATTATAAAAAGGAGATTAAAATGAAAAGAATATTTTTATTGTCATTATTTATTTTTTCTGGATTATTCCTCTCTTGTTCAAGAGAAGAACCATTTGTAGCACCACCACCACCGCCTGAAGTGGTTACTGTTAAAATAAATGAGATTTATTCACGCGGAACTGTAGGAAATGAAGATTGGGTAGAAATATTTAACCCTTCAACTTCTGCAATGGATATAAGTGGATATAAAATTTTTGACAGCGGTGGAGAAAGTGGAGCTAAACCAAAAAAGGAATTTCCTGCAGGTACAATTATTCCTGCTGGTGGATTTTTTGTAATTGTAGTTGATGATACATTAGATTCTGGATTTGGTTTATCATCATCAGGTGAAAAAGTTTGGTTGGAAGATGCAGCAAATAGTTTGATTGATAGCATTACATTTCCTGCGATGGGTGTGGATACAACTTATGGCAGAAACCCAAACGGATCTGCAAATTGGGCAATTCTAACGCCGCCAACAAAAGGATCATCAAATGGTAGCGGTGGTGGTGCAACACTTCCTCTAGTAATGAATGAAGTATTTTCACGTGGTGTTGATCCTAATTTTGATTGGGTAGAAATTTATAATCCAAATTCTATTCAAGTGGATTTAACAGGATACAAAATATATGATGGTGGTGGAAATCAAGGTACAAAACCAAAAATGGAATTTCCAGCAAGTACATTTATTCCTTCGAATGGTTATTACGTTATAGTTGTTGATATTCAAGATCCAGCAGGTTTTGGTATTGGCAGCGGCGGCGATGAACTGTGGTTTGAAAATTCAAGCGGGACAGTGATTGATAACCAAGTCATTCCTGCAATGCCAGTAGAAACTACCTCTTACTGTAGATTTCCCGATGGCACTGCAAACTGGCTCATTTCAAATACGATAACTAAAAATGCACCCAATCAACAGTAGTAATTAAATATATTATGAAGAGAATCAAAAATATTTTTTTGATTCTCTTCTATTTGAGAAGGATTCATGTTTAACAAAAAATTAAAGATACTTTATCTGTTAACTTTTCTTTTAACATCTGTTTTAGGATGTGGAAGAAATAATCCTGAAACTATAACGAACCCGGTTGTTATCGATAAAATATTTCCGTTAAGTGAGTATCTGCTTACTGTTCCTGAACCTTCTGGTATCGCATACAATGCGGTTAAAAATTCTTTTATGGTTGTTTCTGATGGAAGACCTGACATTTATGAAATCAATTTTACAGGAATTACTTTAAATACTATTCCTGCCTCTGGTTCAGATATGGAGGGGATAACATTATCAAATAATTGTGATACAATTTATGTCGTTGAAGAAAAGAAAAAATTAGTAACCTCATTTAATTTAAGTGGAACTAAATTAGCATCATTCTCTGCCGATGTTGCCACTAGTGATAATAGTGCACTCGAAGGAATAACCATAAAAAAAACGTCTAATCAGTTGTTTGTAATTAACGAAAAAGATCCAAGAATGATGCTTGGATTTAATGGCAGTTCAGAAATTTGGCGAAAAACAATTGATTACACGTTGGACATTTCCGATATTTACTTTGAAGATTCTACAAATTGTTTTTGGATAATTAGTGATGAATCACAAAAAATTATTAAACTTTCCTCCACAGGTGATTTACTAAAAGAGTGGGAAATTCCATTTACTAAGGGGGAAGGAATTACAATCGTAGATGATAAAATTTATGTTGTAAATGATTTAGACGGAAAATTATATGTATTTCAAAAGCCCAATTAGTTAATTGATCAAATTGATAAATTTATTTTATTTATTTAGGAGTTCTTATGAAAAAAAAATATTTACTTTTATTTGTTCCTTTATTTGCTTTCGTTTTAATGCAAACCAGTTTTGCACAGTCACCTGTCATTAATGAATTATATTCAAGAGGTATTGCGACAGAACCAGATTGGATTGAAATTTTCAATCCAACATCAGCGTCAATCGATATTACAGGTTATAAGATTTACGATAGCGGCGGAAATGCGGGAACAAAACCTAAGAAAGAATTTCCAGCAGGTTCAATTATTCCTGCAAATGGATTTTTAGCGATTACTGTTGATGATACTGCAGCAAGCGGATTCGGATTATCAAGTAGTGGAGAAAAAGTCTGGTTTGAAAATGCTGGTGGTACCTTAATAGATAGTGTAGATTTGATAGCAGTAACAGATACAGCGGCTTCCTATGGAAGATTACCTGATGGAAGTGCGAACTGGCAGTTATTGGTTCCAAGAACACGCGGATTTTCTAACAGTCCTGTAACTTCTACAGTAATGATGAATGAATTATTCTCAAGAGGAATTGCAACAGAACCAGATTGGATTGAAATTTACAATCCCGCAACTTCCTCTGTTGATATTGCTGGATATAAAATTTATGACAGTGGTGGAAATACAGGAACTAAACCTAAGAAGGAATTTCCAGCAGGGTCAGTTATTCCCGCAAATGGATTTTTAGTAATTACTGTTGATGATACTGCAGCAAGTGGTTTTGGATTATCAAGCGGTGGAGAAAAAGTCTGGTTTGAAAATGCAACTGGAGCAATAATAGATAGCGTTGATTTAGTCGCTATTACAGACACTGCTGCCTCCTTTGGAAGATATCCTGATGGTAGTGCAAATTGGCAAATACTAATTCCAAGAACCCGTGGAACTGCAAACATGTTGACTGATGTTGAAGATGAAATTCAACAAATTTCAGAATTTAGATTAAATCAAAATTATCCAAATCCATTTAATCCATCAACAACAATAAGTTTTACAATACCAACTACAAGTAATGTATCACTTAAAGTGTTTAATATTCTTGGGAAAGAAGTTGCAACACTTGTAAATGAGACTAAAAGTGCCGGGAATTATTCAATTAAGTTTAATGCGAGTGGTTTAAGTAGTGGTATTTATTTCTATAAACTTACCACAGATAATTTTACAGCAACAAAGAAATTTACTTTAATGAAGTAGTAGAGTTATTTAATAAAATGTGATTAAGAGTTCATTTCGCTTTGTGGAATGAACTCTTTTTTATTAATAATCTTTTGTAAAAGATTTTAAGCCAGATTTTATCGAAACGCTTGAAACTAAGATCATAATTACAAAAAGTATGATATTAGTAGTAAGCAAATTCCAGGCAGATATGCTAATTCCGTGTGCTTGTGCAAAAAAATAATTTGAAACAGGTATAAAAAGTATTGCAATAATTAGAACTAAATAAAGTAGTGTAAACAAAAAGGTAAGGGATGCACCTTGTGACGATGCTAATCTTATAGCATTTTTTTCTTTATAGTTCGCAAAAATTCCACCCATCCCAAAATTTAAACTAACCAAAGTTATTGTTGTTAATGCGGCATTTATTTGGGCGATAATCGATAACATTACGGGGAATTGGTAGTTTGAAAAGAAACTGATTAACTGTCCAACAAAAAATATTAATAAAAAATATACTGCAAGTCTTTTAAGGAGCAGATCGTTAAAATTTATCGGTGCACTTCTGATCTTCCACAATGCTTCTCCCTCAAGACTAATTAATGGAAATACAAATCTTAGAGATAAAGAGGCTACTAGGAAAACATTAAACAATGATACGATCAAATACACAATTGTTTTTAAATATTCATTGTAAGCTTTTAGTATAATTATATCGATTCCTGAGATGCTTGAAATAAAAATCGTGATCAGAAAAATCATTACTAGAAGATGAAGCCACTGACTTGGTTCTCTGAAGAATAACAAGAATTCACGCTTTACAATAGATTCATCAAATCCATTTAAAAATGATTTTTTATGAAATCCGAAAAACTGATTTTTGTTCTTATTCTTGTTTTTTAATTCAGCATTTACCTGAAGTGAAGTTAACCAGGTTTCATAATACCATTTCTTTGCAAGAAAAAGAGCAAGACCAAAGACAAAAAATGATAAAACCAGATTAGCATAAATAAATGGTATTGCTCTGTCAATTTTACTTTCCGAAATCCAATAAAGCGATTCTGCAACCCAATAATTTGGTAAAAATTTTACTATACCGCTTTCTAAAAAACCAAAGTACTGATCAATATTTGGGTAGTAATCAAAAACTCTTTCAACAAGTTTTATTGGATTGCTGATAAAGTAAAATAAAATTACACTACCTGAATAAATTAGTCCAATAAAGGTTAAAACTCTTTTTAAGCCCCATTTTCCTGACAACTTTAACAAAATCAATAGAACAATTGCTCCCAAAGAACCGGCTGTAAACATAAATGGTAAAACTAAAAAGAGCAGGCTTAATGGATAGAACCAGAAGCTTAAATTAAAATAAAATCCGTATCCAAGTAATACTGCAGCTATTATAAGCAGCAGAGTAGTTGAGCTGTAAAAAAAATTGTCTAAAAATTTTATTAAAAATAATTTTGTAAATGAAATTGGTTTTGTAATTAAGTGAAAAACTTCTTTTGATTTATACAAGGTTGAAAATGAAACAACCATGTTCCCAACATTTATAGTAATAAAGAAAATGAACAGAACAACAAGAATAAACCGATGAAGCAGGAATGAACCGATTCTAACAGTTACAAGTAAATATTCAATAGTGTTATATGTCATAACAAAGCAGCCATAAGCAAAAATAGAATACACTATTCCTGAACCGATACTTTTTATGAATGCAGAAAAATTAAAAGGGGAGTTTACTTTAAGGAAAATTAGAATTTTATAGTAAAGTATGTGAACTACTTCTCTCATTACTTAGTTATATGGAGAAATAGTGATTCTAAGTTGTGATGATCGGACCCTTTTATTGTTTCAAGTACTGATGTGTCATCAGAAAAAATCATATTACCATCTTTAATTATTCCAATTTTTGTACAAATTTCTTCCGCAACATTTAAACTATGAGTAGACATAAATACCGCTGCACCATTTTTTGCTTTTTCTTTTAAAACGTTTTTAACAATTAAAGCGCTTTGCGGATCAAGCCCAACCATTGGTTCATCTACAACTAATAATTTTGGATTGTGGAGGAGGGCAGAAGCTATTGTTATTCTTTGCTTCATTCCCTGGGAATATTCTTCTGTCCTTTTATCAACCCAATCACCGATTTCTAATTGCTCAATTATCTCAGCAATAATTTTTTTTAATTTATTTTTTTCGATTGAGTATAGTCCACCGCTAAAAAATAAAAACTCGCGCCCTGTTAGTTTTTCATAAATAAATGGTTGATCTGGAATATATCCAATTAAAGATTTTGCTTTGATGGGTTCTTTATAAATATCAAAACCATCAATAAGTATGCTTCCTGAAGTTGCGTTGTATAACCCGGAAATCATTTTAATGGTAGTTGTTTTTCCGGCTCCATTTTGTCCAAGGAATCCAAAGAAATCACCCTTTTTAACATGAAGATTCAAATTGTTTACTGCAGTAAACGAACCAAATTTTTTAGTAACGTTATTAATTTGAAGCATTGTCTTAAGTAATAATTAATAAAATCGAGCCACAAGAAATATAAAGCAGATAATGCTCAATATTAAATTCCTGAAGAACGCAGTTCTGTAAGATCATCAAATGTTATCATCATCAAATCGCTCTCATTAATATCTGTAGTGGATAAAATTCTATTTTCCTGAAATGAAATTGCTTTAAAGATTATTTCCTTTATCGTTCTTGAATTATAAAAATTCTTACGAGTTTCTTTTTTTAGCTCAACTATTAATTCCAGCATTTGCTGCCATGCACCTTCATCAAGCTGGTAATTATTTTTTTGACAAATATTTAACGCAATTTCCAACAAATGTCTTGTTGTGTAAGGTTCAAAATTAAATACGTTTGGAAATTGATTTCCTAAAACTGGAAAGTTATTAATTAGTGTTTCAATTTCTTCCTTATTCCCAGAAAAAATTGCTACTACATCATCACTTATCAAATAGAGTTTTTTCAAAAAGTATTGCAACAATGAGTCACTAAAATCATTTGTGCATTGCAATGCGGCTGAAACATCATTTACAAGTATGACGTTACCTAACAATTTCTTGAATAATTCATCAATCATTAAGTAAGCATCGATTTTATTTAAGCCATAAAACGTCGAACCATCTATTTCAACTAATTGCCCTTTGCTTAAACGTTCTAATTCCCGCAAACTTTTTGCAAAGAGTCGTGCGACGGTTGTAGTGCCAGAGCCTTGTTCAGCAATGAAAAATGAATTTAAGTTTTTATGTATTGAAGCGATTGATCTTTCTTTTTTTAGTCTATCAACTTTAAGTGATGCGATTATTTTGTTAAAAGTTATTTTAACGTCATCAAGCCCAACAAGCTGATTAATTTCGTTTAAATATTTATCAACTCTTTTTTCTAAAGTATCTTTATCAGTTCTATTTCCTAAAATCGCAATTGCTGTTTGTATATCATCTTGTGTTAAAGTATTTAAAGTGTAAAAATCTTTTTCACCTTCATCTAGCAATTGATAGCGTTTACTTAATTCTATTTTGGATTGATTAAAAAGATTTCTAACAAATCTTGCATTACCAAAAGCTTTGTCATTTTGACCATTAATATTTTTAAGTTTTTCAGTTAATGATAATTCAGTTTCTTCCGAAATTGAATATTTTTCTTTGTTTGCAAAAATTTTAAAAATTTCTGTTAGCTCATTTACTGAATAATCCTCAAATGTAAAGTAATGGGTAAATCTGGATTTCAATCCTGGATTTGATTCCAAAAAATTCTGCATTAAATCAGGATAACCAGCAGCAATAACAAAAAACTTATTATTATAATCTTCCATCCGTTTAAGAATTATATCAATAGCTTCTTGCCCAAAATCTTGGCTACTGTAATCTCTTTTCAAGGAGTATGCTTCATCAATAAACAGAATTCCACCCAAAGCCTGATTAATCACTTTGTCAGTTTTCTGAGCAGTTTCGCCAATGTATTCACCAATCAATTGTGATCTATCAACTTCAACAACATGACCATTTTCTAAGATTCCGATGGATTTAAAAAATTTTCCTAGTAATCGAGCAATTGATGTTTTTCCCGTTCCAGGATTACCTAAGAAAATACAGTTAGCCGAAATACTCTCATCGGTTTCAACGCCCTGTTTTTTCCGTTCGTTAACAAAATCTAAATATGTAATAAAATCTTTTAAGGATTGTTTAACACTTTTTAATCCGATGTAATTATCAAACTCTTCAAATAAAGAGGGAAGAGAAACATTACCAGTTAATGTTTGGTTAAGATGCTCAATTTTTTTGGGTTGTTGTGTAATCAGTTTATTTGAGTTTTCGCAACCAATACTTACTTCATTTGTAAAATCAATTATCTCCGCATCACCAATCTGAAAAACTTGTTTGAGTATTAAATTATTATCGAGTAAAACTTCAACCCTTCCTTCTCCTTGCTTCCAAAAACCTGGTAAAGGTGTTCCCCAACTCTGAACAAACTCCACAAGCTCCCAATCTTTTTTCAATTCCAGATTAAAATTGTTTCTTCCAACTTCTTCATCCTCCAAATACCAAATTGTTAAACCATTCAAAACTGATCTGTTTATATTTAGAACAGGATTTTTGATTGTTATTTCCGCTGCGATATAACTTGTACGAGTTTGATCAAACTGCAAAAGATAGGTGCGTTTTTGTGATTGTAGACTTTCCTCAAGATTAAACATCTTTACTGAAAGTATTTCAAATTTACTTGGATTTAGGAAGTAATTTCCACTTCCCGGATTCATCTGATTTGAATTTCCTTTTAAGATATCTGAAGATTTTACTCCCCTTGCGAGTATTTCTTTAGATTTCAAATCATTCGGAATATTTGATTTCATTTAATTACTACTAAAATGAATGATAAAAACCATTTTAGAGGAATTATTCAAATACCTTGCCACCAAATTATGTTGGATTTAAAACAAAAAAGGCGAGGGAAAACCTCGCCTTGTAAAAATAACAGAATTAAATTTTAGTACATTCCGTCCATACCACCCATTCCTCCAGGAGGCATAGCTGGCATATTTGGTTCTCTCTCTTTCTTCTCGAATACTACCGCTTCAGTTGTAATTAATAAAGAAGATACTGAGGCAGCATTTTCAAGAGCTGTTCTTGTAACCTTAGTTGGGTCGATTACACCAGCTTTAATCAAGTTCTCATACTTTTCAGTAGCTGCGTTAAATCCAAAATCATCTTTACCTTCTTTAACTTTCCAAAGAACAACTGAACCTTCAATTCCCGCATTTTCAACAATTTGTTTTAATGGTTCTTCAAGCGCTTTCTGTACAATTTTAATTCCGGTTGTCTGATCAGGATTTTCGCCCTTTAGTTTATCAAGAACATTTGAGGCTCTAACTAAAGCAACTCCACCACCTGCAACAATTCCTTCTTCAACTGCAGCTCGCGTTGCATGTAAAGCGTCTTCAACTCTTGCTTTCTTTTCTTTCATTTCGATTTCTGTAGAAGCACCAATTTTTAGAACTGCTACTCCACCTGAAAGTTTTGCAAGTCTTTCCTGTAATTTTTCTTTATCGTAATCAGATGTTGATTTATCGATCTGAGCCTTAATTTCATTAATTCTCTTTTTGATGTTTTCAGTTTTACCGGAACCTTCAACAATTGTAGTGTTATCTTTATCGATTACAACTTTTTTAGCTCTACCTAAATATTCTAAGGTAGCGTTTTCAAGTTTGTAACCTTGTTCTTCAGAAATTACGGTACCACTTGTAAGTACAGCAATATCTTCCAACATAGCTTTTCTTCTATCACCAAATCCAGGTGCTTTAACTGCAGCAACTTTTAGAGTTCCGCGAATTTTATTTACTACTAACGTTGCTAGAGCTTCGCCTTCAAGATCTTCAGCAATTATTACCATTGCTTTACCTTGTTGTGCAACTTTTTCAAGCACTGGAAGTAGATCTTTCATAGCTGAGATCTTCTTGTCGTGAATAAGGATGTATGGATCTTCCAAAACTGTTTCCATAGATTCTGTATCTGTTACGAAGTAAGGAGAAATGTAACCACGATCGAATTGCATACCTTCTACAACATCTAAAACTGTTTCAGCAGATTTGCTTTCTTCAACAGTAATAACTCCATCTTTACCAACTTTTTCCATAGCATCTGCAATAAGATCACCAATTGATTTATCATTATTAGCTGAAATCGATCCAACCTGAGCTATTTCATTTCTTCCTTCAACTTCTTTGCTAACAGATTTTAAGTACTCAATAACTTTAGTAACTGCTAAATCAATTCCACGTTTCAAATCCATAGGATTAGCACCGGCAGTTACGTTTTTTAAACCTTCACGATAAATCGCTTGTGCAAGAACAGTTGCTGTCGTTGTTCCATCACCAGCGACATCACTCGTTTTAGATGCAACTTCGCGAACCATTTGAGCACCCATATTTTCAATCGGGTCATCAAGTTCAATTTCTTTTGCAACAGAAACACCATCTTTAGTAACAGTTGGTGCACCGAATTTTTTTTCTAAAATTACGTTACGTCCTTTTGGACCTAAAGTAACTTTAACTGCATTTGCTAATTTGTCCACACCAGCTTTTAAGCCAGTGCGAGCATCTGCATCATATACAATTAGTTTAGCCATAATTTATTTCCTCTAATTTTTGTTATTATTTACTTACTTAAAATTCCGAAGATATCGCTTTCGCGCATTATCAAATATTCTTCACCCTTAATGCTAACTTCAGTTCCACTGTATTTACCATAAAGAACCTTATCGCCAACTTTTACTTCCATTTTGATAGCTTTACCATCGTCAGCAATTTTTCCTGGGCCAACTGCAACAACGGTCCCTTCAACTGGTTTCTCCTTAACAGTATCAGGAAGAATAATACCGCCTGCAGTCTTTTCTTCAGCAGCAGCTGGTTGTACAACAACTCTATCACCGAGTGGTTTTAATTTGATTTCGCTCATTTTTCGCTCCTTTTATTTAATAAATTTAATTTGATTAGCACTCTTAAAAGACGAGTGCTAATATAGGCAGGATTAAAAATTTTGTCAAGATTTTACATTTTGGTGTGATTTAAAATGCTTAATTTTGGGATAAAATAATAAGCTTTTGTGATTTGATTAAGAATAACCTAAAAACGGAATTAAAGAACCTAATTTGTGTAGTTAAAACACTTGATAAAAAAGTTATAACAATTTTTCTATCAGTTGCTATTCTACAAACAATATCATTCTATTTTACCTCTCGAAGATTTTTTAGAGCAAATCTTTTTGAGAGTTTTCAGAATTATTCCGATCCGTATCTGATAGAATACATTTATTGGTTTGTGGGTGATTTCTTTACTTTCTTTGTTCTCGGAGTTTTAATAATCAAGTTTGGGTTTAGGGAAAAGCTAAAAGATTTTGGATTACAGTTTGGCGATGTGAAAACAGGGTTATTATTCTCTATTATTTTTTTATTTGTAATGATCACTCTTGTTTGGTTTGTCTCTTCTACTCCAGAGTTTGCAGAAAAGTATCCTCATCTAACAGGTGCAAAATCTAATTGGAATATTTTGCTGATTTATGAAGCGGGAATGCTTCTTTACATGTTTGCTTGGGAATTTATTTGGCGTGGGTTTATGTTATTTGGATTGGAAAAAAAGTTTGGGTATTACTCAGTGTTAATCCAAATGATTCCTTTTGTAATTTTGCATAACGGTAAACCTTTTTTAGAAACCTTTGGAGCTATCTTTGGTGGGATTGCGCTTGGCATTCTTGCTTTAAGAACCCGTTCGTTTTATTATTGTGTAATAATTCATATTGGTGTAATGTTTTCGATCGATATAATTTCTTCTTTGCGCTTTAGAGCTAATGATTACGGTATAGGAATTGCGTCACTTATAAATATTATCAGGCAAATATTTTAGGATTATAAAATGAAACTATCATTAAATATAGATCACATAGCAACTCTTAGAAATGCACGTGCAGAAATTCAACCAGATCCTGTAACTGCCGCATTAATTGCTGAGCAAGCTGGGATAGATGGAATTGTTGTTCACTTACGTGAAGATAGAAGACATATAAATGAAAGAGATGTAAGATTGTTGCGCGAGCTCATCACAACAAAACTTGATCTTGAAATGGCTGCGACTGAGGAAATAATTAAAATTGCATGCGATGTTGGTCCTGAACTAGCAACATTAGTTCCTGAAAAAAGGCAAGAACTAACTACTGAAGGTGGAATAAACGTAATTGATAATATTTCTTTAATGAAAGAAACAATTCAAGAGTTGCACAAATATGATATCGAAGTTTCAATATTTATCGAACCAGATTTAAAACAGATTGATGCCGCTGCTGAAATCGAGAGTGATTTTATAGAAATTCATACTGGAGTTTTTGCAAATGCAAAATCAGAAGAAGAACAATTCGATGAATTGGAAATAATCAGAACTGCAGTTAAACACGCAAAAAAATTAGGTTTGGGAGTAAATGCGGGCCATGGTTTAGATTATCATAACATAAAAATATTTAGAGAGTTAAGCGATATTGATGAAGTAAGTATCGGGCATTCAATTATTGCCCGCGCTGTTTTTGTAGGAATTAAACAAGCAGTTCAAGAAATGTTTGAGCTGATTAGAAAAGGCTAATGGCAATCGTCTTTACAGGAACAAGATAGTTTTTCGCTTTTAGATTTTTTAATGGCTTCTTTTCCTTCTTTAAAAGCAAAGTACGCAACTCCAAGCGAGCCTGCGATATCCAAATATCCTATCTTTAAAATCTCATAACTTAAACTTGAAGCCAATAATATAAATGACAGGTAAAAACAAGTTTTTGTGCAGTTAGCATCAGCAATTATCGCATCGGAGTTTAATTTATTTCCTACTTTTAATTTATAATAGATAAGTGCATACATTGTGATTATTGAAATTATGGAAATAACAATTCCAACAGTAGTAGTTTCTGGTTTTATATTGTTTTTAATTAATAATATTGAAGCAACTACAAGTCCCGCTGCAAGAATATAAAAACTATAGCCTGTTACTTTTAAAGCTGTTCGTTCAAAATTGTCCCTTCGTTCAACCGGATTTCGTTTCATTCTAATAATCAAATGAAAAATTCCAATTCCGGAAATCACTTCAACAAAGCTGTCTAATCCAAATCCAAATAAGGCAAGAGTTTCATCATCCAAACCAAATATAATAGAAACAACACCTTCTGCAATATTATAGAATATGGTTATTAAGCTTAGAACAATCACGAATGTTAATAGTTTTTTAAAATCAGAAGAATAACTTTGTAATTCTGGTTTTGGATTTGAGATAATCATTTCTTTTGCTGATTGTTCATAGTTTATTTTAACAAAATATTTTTCAGTGGTAACAATAAAATTGTGATTTTCACACTGTTTATCTACTAAAACTCTTGACTAATAGAAAATTCTGGTTTAAGTTTGGAATGTCGCTAGCAGAAGGTTAACCCCCAGACCTTTTGTTAGGACGCACCCGGTGGCTTCGGTTACCGGGTTTTTTATTTTAAAGTTCAGATGTCATTAATCACTTAATAATTTCTTAATTATCTTTTTTCAAAAGATAGTAATATTTTTCTCACAGTATTTCCGCTTTTTAAGTAATGATAACAATCGGAGTTTGATGTGCAATACAATCTAATAAAAAAATCAGAGTTTGATAAAGTAAAATCGAACGAGGACAACTGGGCAACAAAAATGGAGTTGTTTGCAGATATGTGCAGATACAACACACTTGTTGCAGTCAAAAAAGCAGGCTCAGGACATCTTGGCTCCAGTTTAAGTGCCATGGATATTACAACTTATCTATACTTAAACGAAATGAATGTTTTTGAAGTTGGATTTGATTCACCTGATCGTGACATTTATTTCTCTTCAAAAGGTCATGATGTTCCTGGATTGTACTCGATATTTTATGCGCTTGGAATTATTCCCGAACAGAAATTATTAATGTTAAGAAGATTACACGGTCTTGATGGTCATCCGGAAGTTAGACAAAATGGAATTGAAGCAAGTACCGGCTCACTTGGTATGGGAATATCTAAAGGAAAAGGTTTTGCATGGGCAAAAAACTATCTGAAGAATAAAGGACACGTTTACGTTCTTACAGGAGATGGTGAATTTCAGGAAGGACAAATTTATGAATCACTGCAGGCAACGGCGCACCAAAAAGTAAGTAACATTACAGCAATTATGGATCACAATAAATATCAAACTGATATGCTTGTGGCTGATGTAAATAATATTGAAGATGTTGAAAAAAAAGTTGAATCATTTGGATGGTATGTTGTTAGAATTAATGGGCACGATTACAATGTTCTTAAAAAAACTTTTGATAATCTTAAAAAAGTTACAGATAAGCCTAAGATGATAATCGCCGATACAATTAAAGGGAGGGGAGTATCATTTATGGAAAAGCCTCTGACAGAAACTTTTGAAGGAAAGACACTTTACAAATGGCACTCTGGTGCTCCAGATGATGAAAGCTACATTAAAGGTTTAGCTGAATTAGCAGAAAGGATTTATAAGCTTTCCAGTGATTTGGGAATTGGAAAAATAGAAATCCCAATAAATGAAGCGGAAGGTAAATTTGTTACAAAATCTGACAAAGAATTCGTTACAGAAGCTTATGGAGAAGCCCTAGTGGAGATTGCAAAGACAAATAAAAAATTAGTGTTATTGGATGGAGATCTTTCTGCTGATTGTAAACTCCGTAATTTTGAAAAAACTTATCCTGATAGATTTATTGAAAATGGAATTGCTGAACAAGATATGGTTTCTATGGCTGGTGGATTAGCAAGAATGGGTTTGGTCCCAGTTGTAAATACCTTTGCGAGTTTTCTTGCAGCTCGTGCTAATGAACAGATTTACAATAATGCAGGAGAAAAAACTAAAGTAATTTATACTTGTCATTTTTCAGGAATGATTCCTGCAGGGCCGGGGAAATCACATCAAAGTGTTAGAGACATTTCGCTATTTGGTGCATTGCCAAATATTACAATCATACAACCCTGCAATGGTGAAGAGACGAAATGGGCAACAGAATATTGCGTTAATCAGGCTGATGAAAATTGTATGTTAAGATTGGTGATTGGTCCATCACCTGAAAAAATTGAGCTTCCAAATGATTATAAATTTAAAGTTGGACACGGAACAGAATTAACTAAAGGAAAAGATGCAATTCTATTTAGTTATGGTCCAGTCATGCTGCACGAAGCTCTTAGTGCTTCTGATTATCTTAAAAAAATTGGCTTTGGTTTAAAAGTAATTAATATGCCATGGTTAAATAAGATTGATAAAGATTGGTTGAAAATAATTGTTGCAGATCAGAAAAAGATATATGTGCTTGAAGATCATTCTGCAATTGGGGGACTTGGTGATAGGTTGATAAATGCTTTAGTGGAAATTGGTGAAATTACTGGAAAAGAATTTATAAACCTTGGATTAAAAGAATATCCAGAATGTGGTACTCCACTGGAAGTTTTAGAATTTCACAAGCTTGATGGAAAATCTTTAGCACAAAGAATTTCTGGTGAGAAAGATATTGAAACTTCTGATTCAGTTAAACAAAAGTATACAGCTGATGCACCGCAGTAAAATAGAATTGTCATTGCCATCCCAACGAATCTAGTCGGGAGAAGCAATCTTTAGTATAAACAGATCACTTCGTTTCACTCGTGATGACGTTATTTATAAGATTCTTCAATTGAAACTCGTGTCGAATTGGATGCACTACTGCGTGTTCTAACATAGCATCTATGCAATAATCAACTCCCCAATTAGATTTGTAAACTTTATCTTCAAATAATTCAGGTTCAACATTTGCGAGGGGCAATTTCCATCTTTCAAATAAATGAGTTAGTTGTTCTACAGCTTTTTGTTCTATTATTTCTGCTGGTGGAGTTTCATAAATTTGCGGATCATTCAATTCTAATTTATCACACATCCAGATCATATAACCTCTTGCTGAGCGTAGAAGATGATAGAGTAGTGTATCTAATGATTTGTAAAATGGATCATCAGTAACTGGAAGTTTTACATTTAGTTTTTTTGCTTCCTTCCAGGTTGCATAAAATGATCGCAAATGTATTTCGTGTAACGCTACAAGTGCTTTTGCTCCGCCGTATTTATATGAAATATCAATCATACAATTAAACCTTAACTTTAATTACAATTTTTTTTACATATGAACTTTCATTTACTTTAATTCCCGGTAAATGAACATCGGTGGGGAAAAAGATAGCAAACATTCCTTCATTTACTTGTGTGAAAGATTTATCTCCGCTGAAGAATGTTATATCGTTTTGTTCGTTGTATTCATCAATAACTTTTTGGTTTTCTAATGGAGCGTAGCCCATTAACTCGCTGCCTTTTGCTACAAACTGAACATCGATATATTTTTTGTGTGCTTCAAGTTTTCCTTCGTTTTCATCTTTTGTAGTGTATTCATTAACTAAAGCAAAGACATTGTCTCCTTCAATTTCGTATTTGCCTAATTCCATTTTAATAAAATCAGTTTCTTTTAGATAGGTAAAAGCTTTGCTTATTCTTTCACCAAGTCCGGAATAAAGATTTGAGTTTGAGAGTTTATCGATTATCATTTTAAATTAGTTTTTTTAGTGAATGATTTTGAAAGGAAAGGGGGGTCATTTATGAAATGACACCCCTAATAAAATATTACTTTATAATTTTCTTATCTCTTAGTACAGTTTCAACAGTTATAGCACCGATTTCCTGCAAATCATATTTTACGCGTGTGCTTGGTTTTTTAATGTTGATATATCTACTAAGATCAATCGGAGTTCCGATTACAACTGCATCACATTTTGTGTTATTGATTGTTGTCTCAAGATCTTTTAATTGTGCTGCTCCATATCCCATAGCTGGAAGCAATACACCGATATTAGGATACTTTTTAAATGTATCTGTAATTGACTTAACAGTAAAAGGTCTAGGATCAACGATTTCTTTTGCTCCAAGTTTTTGAGCAGCTACAACACCAGCTCCGTATTTCATTTCACCATGTGTAAGGGTTGGACCATCTTCAACAACAAGTACACATTTTCCCCTAATTAATTCAGGATGTTCTACGGTAACAGGTGAAGCCCCATCGATAACAGTTGCGGTTGGATTTACTTTTCTAATGTTCTCTCTAACAATATTAATTCCTTCGTTGTCAGCTGAATCAATTTTATTAATTACAACTGCATCAGCCATTCTTAAGGAAGTGTTTCCTGGATAATAATTCATTTCGTGTCCCGGTCTGTGTGGATCAACAACTGTAAATGTTACATCAGCTTTGTAGAATGAGAAATCATTATTGCCGCCATCCCATAAAATCACATCAGCTTCTTTTTCAGCTTCACGTAAAATTGCTTCGTAATCTACACCAGCGTAAATAACTCCGCCTCTAGCCACGTGTGGTTCGTACTCTTCAATTTCTTCTATTGTGCATTTATGTTTTTTAAGATCAGCATAAGTTGCAAAGCGTTGTACTTTTTGTTTTACAAGATCACCATAAGGCATTGGATGACGAATTGCTACAACTTTTTTTCCTGCTTTTGTTAATGCCTCAACAATTTTACGAGACGTTTGAGATTTACCACATCCTGTTCTAACTGCTAAAACTGCAATCACAGGTTTTGTACTTTTAACTTCAGTCTCTGCTGCGCCAAGTAAACGGAATGAAACCCCAGCAGCATTAACTATTGAAGCTTTTGTCATTACATATTCAAACGGAACATCAGAATAAGCAAAAACAACTTCTTCAACTTTTAATTTTTTAATTAATGGAACTAGTTCTTTCTCTTCATAAATTTTTATTCCATTTGGATAAAGTTTGCCGGCAAGTTCTTTTGGATAAGTTCTGCCATCAATGTTTGGGATTTGTGTTGCGGTGAATGCAACAACATTGTAGTCGTTGTTGTCTCTAAAGTAAACGTTAAAATTGTGGAAATCGCGTCCAGCAGCGCCCATTATCAACACGTTCTTACGAGCCATAGAAATACTCTCCTTTGTGCTTTTAGATTTTGTTGTTGTATAAAAAGTTTTTGATTCATTTTTTATAGTATTATTTAAAATTTCTGCTACAAATCTAAGGGTTTTTTCCTTGATTTTCCTTGAAAATCGTATCAAATTGTCAATTGATAGTTGGAATTTGCAGTTTTGAATTTGAAAAGTGCGTTTAAGTTAAATAGGGCAAGAAAATTGAAAAGGGTATGAAAAAAATATTTTTTTAAAAGCCCCTTCCTTTAGGGAAGGGGTTGTTGATAGGCTTATTTTAACAATATCAACTTTAAGTTTTTGGATTGTTGATTTGATTGAATTCTTACAAAATAAATTCCAGAGCTTACATTATTTCCGAAACTATTTTTACCATTCCAAACTAATTCATATTTCCCTGCAGATTTATATTCATCCAATAAACTTATAATCTCATTCCCAAGTAAATCAAAAATCTTTAAAGTTTGCCAACTGCCTATTGGAGACTGCCAACTGATTTTTGTACTAGGATTAAATGGATTTGGATATGCGCTCAAACTAAATTCAGTTGGAATTAATTCTTCATCATCAACAGAAGTAAAACTATTCGGAATGCCCGGTGTCGGAAATAATGTTGACCAATTATTTGTGCCATCAGGAAATCTTCCAAAGGAAATATCTGTTGTTTGAGGACCAAATGAAAGTGAATCGATTATCGTAATGCCATCAGTATCAACTAAAGCTATAAATTCACCGCCCGCACTAAGTTTAAAGTTTGTGTGTATGCCTTGTTGTTCTTGTTGTTCATCGCACCAAATTAATAAAAACTGATTTGGATTTAATATAAGATTTGGCTGAGTGAATTGATATTTAGTCAAATTATCTTTTTTGTCTGTTAAAAATTTTCCTGTTAAGGATATTGTATTTACGGTTGGATTATAAAGCTCAATCCAATCATCAAACTCTCCATTTGGATCAGCGATTGTAGTTGAATTATCCGCCATAAATTCATTTACAACAATTGCATCGGTTACAATTTGTGGAGTTTTAATTTCAATTGCATTTTTTCTTGGATAAAATTGTGACTGATTTTGTACGTCCTTTACATAAACAAAAAACTTTCCTGTTATACCTGCCCCAAGCGGAGGAATAACACCAATCCAACGATCCGTCTCTTCAACAATTTTTGTATTTGATATTGGAGAAAAACTCATTGGATAAATTTGAGTATTTGATGAGCCTACCTCTTGATAATATATTGAAACTTCATTCAACCCATTGTTATCAAATGCTGAAGCATAAACATAAATGGAATCGCTTGCACCCGGATTTTTAGGTTCGAAATCAATTTTATATACGATAGGTTTTGCCGTTTGATAAGAAAGTTGTGGTGATAATGATGCATTTCTAAGATTTACAAATTCTTTTAATCCGTATTTAACATGTTGATTGTTATAACCTGACTCTGAGTAAGAGTTATTAAAATCATCCATAGTAAAACCATAATCTTTTGTACGAAATGTATCTAAATTTGCAGAGTTAGTAATCATTTGCTTTAACCCGTCAATTTTGTTACTCCAAAGCGGTAATGAATATAAGTTTGAACTAAAAAATTCTAAAAAGTGCGTGTAAAGATTTCTGTATTGCGGTATTTGCATAAATCTTTCTGCAAGCGGTCGATTACCTCCAACCACTTTTGGATAGTTGTATGGATTAGCATTCGTCCAGTTGATCCCAAACCAATCAATACCAAATGTGTTGTCATAATCATAAGGAATCAGGTGGAAAATATCATTTGTTGGATCGTGATATAAATAGTAGTTATTCATTAGAGACCAATAATCATCCCACTCCCCAAAAAGAATATTCATTGAAAAATATTTTAAAACTTCTGGAACCACTATTACAGATTCGACTGAATCTTCGAGTGATGCGAGGGGAGTATTGTTAAGTATGGTTATTAATCGCACTAACTTTGAAAAATCTGCATTCTCTTCATTTGTCTTTAATTCATAAGCCGGTCTTCCATTATCGTTAAGATTTTTATAGATATTCGGATCACTTCCAAGATAATTTAAATCTGCAGGATAAAGACATTTCCACAAATTGCCAGTATCATCAGCAAAATTTTTATATAAAAATTCATCATCAATATGCTCAACAGAAATATACAAACCATAATATTGTCCATTGATATAAACTTCTACGTGATTAGATCTGCTGGCAGTTACTCCTATTGTTTTGTAATGATCAAAGCATAATTTGCTGCGGATAATTGATGGATCATTATGTTCTCCATTTAAATTAAGCTTATCAGCACCATAAAACTCTCTGCCGGGAAAAAATGTATTAAATGAAACTTTAAAAGATTTCTTTTGTGCATTACGAGAAGTGTTTCCTCGTAGTCTGAACCCAATTGAATCAACTGTTTCGTTAATGTATGCATTTTGAAAATGAAATGATGCTACAAACTCAGAATCACTTTGTACGTTTTGATAAAGCCAAACAATGGCTGCGGGATCGATTGTTATATCAACTCTGGCAACCTGTGAGTCATCATAAAGTTTCCAGCTCTCATCCTGCTGTGAAAAAGAATTGACTGAGAACAGAAGTGAGAAAACAATTATTAAAGAAAAAAATCTTGTAAACAAATGCATTTTAAATCCGATGTTTATATTCAAAAATTACGTTCTTAAGTTCTTTAAAAGATTACTAAATTGCTACCACAAAATAAATTTAGTGCTAAAATTAGCGAGGACAAAATGAAAATATTCTTTTTAAGTTTTATACTGGCTTTTACAACATTTGCTCAAACCAAAATCAATTTTGATGATTACTTCGTTGATGAAACTCTGCGTATAGATTATTTTCATATAGGGGATGCAAAAAATGAAATAATAACAATCGATAAATTATACCAATATGGAAGTTGGGCTGGAAGCTTGAATAATTTGATTGATAATTTTAATAACGGCAAATATTATTTGAAGATATACGATTACAATTCTGGTAATTTAATTTATTCAAAAGGATTTGATACTTTTTTTGGTGAGTATGCTTCGGGTGATGATGGTATTAATGGAATTCAAAAGAGTTTTCACGAAACAGCAATTATTCCGGTTCCTAAAAACAAGATTGCCTTTGTATTGGAAAAGAGAAATGATAAAAATGAGTTAGATGAATTTTTCAGAACATTAATTGATCCGCAAAGTATTTATGTTATTAAAGATAGAATCAAAGATGAATCAGTAGATATTTTTAAACCTGTTAATAATGGTGATCCTCATACGAAAGTTGATATTGTAATTTTAGCGGAAGGATATACTAAATCTGAAAAAGAAAAATTTCATAAAGATTTGAATAAGTTTGTTGAATATTTCTTTGAACAGGAACCGTACAAATCACAAAAAAATAATTTTAATATATATGGTGTATTCAAACCGTCAGAAGAGAGTGGAACAGATCTGCCCGGCGCAGATATTTTTGTTAACACAGTTCTTAACACAACTTTTTGGTCTCTTGGTTCAGAAAGATATTTAATGACTGAGGACAATAAAACTATGCGTGATTTGGCCTCTTTTGTTACTTATGATGCAATTTATATTCAGGTTAATCACGCACGTTATGGCGGCGGCGGAATATATAATCAATATTGTACTTACACTACAGATAACCAATTCGCAAAATATTTATTCACACATGAGTTTGGCCATTCATTTACAGGATTAGCGGACGAATACTATACTTCAGATGTTGCTTATAATGATTTCTTCAAACCAACTGTTGAACCAGTAGAACCAAACATTACCGCATTGCTCGATCCAAAAAATGTTAAATGGAAAAAATATTTAACTTCAGGAATCGAAATCCCAACTCCCTGGGAAAAAGAAGAATTTGATAAATTTAGTTATGAGTGGCTTAAAGAAAGAAACAGATTAAATAGTTGGGTATCTGAATTAAAAAGAAATCGTGTACCCGAGAATGAAATTAAGGCTGCTGAAGAAGAATATGCAATGAAAGATAAAAAGCAATCAGAAAAAGTTGATAAATATTTAATGAGCAGCAAATACTGGAATATGGTTGGTGTATTTGAAGGCGGCGGCTATCAGCCTAAAGGGATTTACAGACCGATGCTAGACTGCATTATGTTTTCAAAGGGAGATAAACCATTCTGTAAAGTTTGTGAAGAGGCGATTAAAGAAGTGATTGGAAGTTATACTAAGTAATTATTTTTAGCGTCTTTGCCACTTTACGTTTTTATTTTGCAAAGTTACAGAGACGCAAACTTTATTTAAGATGATCAATCATTGAAGAAATAAATCTTGCATCGGTACCGCAGCAGCCTCCCAGAATTTTAAGATTGTATTTTTTATTTAAATCCGCCATTCCGCTTGCCCAGTTTGCCGTTGAATCTGCATCAAGTTCTTCCAGCGTGTCGAGTTCCTCTGGACTTTTACTAGAGGCATTAGCTTGAATACCATATAATCTTTTCTTCAAAATATCGTTTTCATCGTTGAGATTAAGAAATGATTTATGAAGCACATCCGGATGAATACAATTTGTTAAATAAAATAATGGTGGAGAGGAAACTGAATCATCAATAATTCTTATTGCATCTGTTAATAAAGATCCGTCAAGTAATTTGCCGTTATCTCGAATAACAAAACTTATCACATAATCTTTCTTGGTATCACTCATTGCTTTTGCAATACCTTTTGCTTCATTTATTTCGGGAAGGGTGGAAGCTAAAAGAAAATCAACCCCGGCATCTGCAAGAATCTGCATTTGTTCTTTATGAAATTCATAAGCATCAGATTCACTTAACGCTTCTTCAGGTTTGTAAGCATCACCTTTGCAGCCCGTTAATCCTCCGATATAAATCTTATCAGAAAAATTTTCATAAGATTTTCTAATTTTATCTACAAAAATAAAAGCATCAGTATTGATTGTATTCATATCAATATTAGCTTTACTAGTTCTTTCCTTATTTGCTCGCCAGGTAGGAGTTAACAACATAATGGGAAAGTTTGCTGATAATGCGATATCAATATATTCACGGTATAACTTTTCTAATAAAACTTTTCCTGATTCATCATAAATCATAAGTGCATTAGATAAAATTTCATCTAACGGATATTTGAACTCACGTTTTAATCGTTCGATTATTGAACCCTCAGTTATGATGTGAGGATAGAAATTAATGGCTTCTTTAAATGTCATTTCAACAAAATCATTTTTTTAGATTGAACAAATTCACCCACCTTAAGCTGATAGTAATAAATGCCACTTGAAAGTTTAGAAGCATCAAACTCAGTCTCATAATTTCCGGCGGGTTTAAATTCATTAACTATTAATGCAACTTCATTTCCCAAAACATCAAAAACTTTTAATGTTTGCCAGCTGTCAATTGGAGACTGCCAACTAATTTTTGTTGATGGATTAAACGGGTTAGGATAATTCTGTTCTAAAGAAAATTTTGCTGGTGGAAGAATTTCAACTTCAATTATGTTTGAGTATTCAAACGTACCATCAAAATCTATTTGCTTTAATCTGTATTGATACTTTCCAGCAGAAAGATTTTCATCTTTGTATGAATATGTTTGCGGTTCTGTTGTGGTTCCGTGTCCATTAACAAAACTAATACTCTTCCATTCCTCGCTTCTTTCGTTTTTCGTCTCTCGTCTTTCGATTTGAAATCCTGAATTATTAGTTTCAGTTGCAGTTGTCCAATTTAAAGTAACATCATTATCAATAACAGACGAAGAGAAGGAGAGAAGTTCTACTGGAACAATTGCAGGAACATAAGCAGTTGCTTCATTGCTCCAAGTGGATCGCCAACTGCCTCCAGGCCCTTCACGAACCTGTATTCGATAAGTATATATGCTATCCAATTGGACGGTAGAATCTTCCAAATAAAGTACATTTGGTCCGACCCAAGCAATTTGATAGTAATCTGTGGAACTATTTGGAAGTCCATTTTTTCTTTGAATAACATATCCCCAGCTTGGGTTAATCGTGCTTCCAGGACTCCAGCTTAAAAATACTTTTTGTGATTCACTATCAGAATTGGCACAGATTTGTGCTGGAGGTGAAGGAGTTGAGAGAGGAGAGATTAATAAAAAATTATCTATGTACCAATATCCTGCGGAATTAGGAATTGTATCTATGCAGAACAAAGCTAATTTTACATAATTTTCATTAGGAACCATTACAAATGCTTGATTGGCGGAAACATCCTCGGTTATATCTTGCTGCCATATTGGTAGCCAGGTTAATCCTTCATCAAGGGAGTAAGCTAAACCAATAGTGTATTGTCCCGATTGCCAGTCCAAACTATAGTTTAAATCGATAGCATTAATGGAAGAACTCAAATCAAAAAAACTATTAAGAATTAAATATGAAGTATCACTAACGAGAGTTGAATTATAGAAACTCAATTCAGGCGCTTGAACACCAGCAAAATTTGTATTTGAAATATTCCAAACGGCACCTTGCATTTGTAAAATTGTATAGTTGGATAAATCTCCATAAAAATAATCTTCCCAGTAGCTGAAAAATGATCCCTGTGAAATAAAGTACCAAACCGGTCCAGCTGTTTGTCCAAATGAATTATATTCAACAACACGCCAATAATATTTTGTATGTACATCAATTACTCCTAAAACTTCTAACGAAAGTGAACTGAATACCTTTGAGGAATCTATTCCACTTAGTGCTTTTACAGAAGGGTCAAGATTTATTACTAGATTTGAATCTTGGCTAATATAGACGTCATTGTATATAAGATTTGTGGGATTTTGCCAATATAAAATATGTGCCCATTGACCATTGTAATAAGATATATGTCTTGCACCATTAGCAGTCATTGGATTAAATGGTGGATCGGGAACTTGTGCAGATAGTTGCATTGATATTAAAACTGAAAAAAGTATCACTAACTTTTTCATAACTCAACTCCCTGATGAAAAGTGTACTTCAAATCAAAGAAATTAATCTTTCAGTTACAAGTGTTTGGTAGATTTTATTTAATTTTGTTTAGTGATTAACAAATAATTATAAAAACTGAGTACAGTCATTTCGAGAGAGTGCGCGACCGAGAAATCCTTCACCATTTTTTTTGAAAATTTTATCACATCGCCTGTCTGCCGGCAAAGGCAGGTTCGAAATGACAAAGCAAATTGTTGATTAAAACTTTTAGAACTAAAAATTATGAAAACAAAACTTGACATAGCAAAAAACTGGCTGCCGCGTTACACGGGAACTGCAATTGATGAATTTGGAGATTATATGCTTTTGACTAATTTCCAAAACTACGTTGATAAGTTCGCAAATAAATTTAATTGTGATGTTAGAGGAGTAGGCAGAACCATGCAAACTGCAACTAATTCGCAAGGACTTTCAATTATAAACTTTGGAATGGGTTCCGCTAACGCTGCAACTATAATGGATTTACTTGTTGCTCGTACCAAAAGGTGTTTTGTTTCTTGGCAAATGCGGCGGATTAAAACGTTCAACAGAAATAGGGCATTTTATCCTTCCAACTGCTGCTATAAGAGGTGAGGGAACAAGCGATGACTACAAACCAAAAGAAGTTCCAGCGCTTCCATCATTTAAACTTCATAAATTTGTTTCAGATAAAATTATCAATCGTGGATTAGAATATCGTACAGGAGTTGTCTATACAACCAACAGAAGAGTTTGGGAATGGGATGAAGATTTTAAACAATATCTTAAAAAACTTTCTACAATTGCTATTGATATGGAAACAGCTACTTTGTTTATCGTTGGCTTGGTTAATGAAATACCTAGAGGTGCATTATTATTAGTTTCAGATATCCCGATGATTCCGGAAGGTGTAAAGACTGAGGAATCAGATAAAATTGTTACCGAGCAATTTGCAGATATGCACCTTGAAATTGGAATTGAAGCTATGACAGAACTTGGTGATAAAGGCGAGCCGATTAAGCACTTTACTTACTAAAAACTTTTTTATGATCAATTCTTAAAAACATTTGTGCAAAAGTAAACCAGCACAAACCCAAAGACCATCCTGCAATTACTTCTGTAACAGTATGGCCTGACCCTATAAACCTACTTATTCCAACAAGTGCAATGATCAAAGAAGCTGAAATATATAAGTACTTATTAACATCATAACTTTTCTTTTTTGAACTTAAATACTTAGCCATTGCAAGGTACATTACAGTTGCAATAAAAGTATGTCCACTCGGAAAGTTTGATAAAGTTTCTGTAAGAATCGTATTAAAATTAATTTCTGCAAGGGTTGATGTTATTGATTTTGTTACCAAGATTAAGACAATTCCAAGTCCAACAGTAAAGAGATAATTTTTTGCTTCTGTTTTTCCTCGACTCAACTTCAAGTAAAAATACATAAACGTAGAAAAAATGAGAACAAGTTCTCGACTTCCAAGGGATGAAATGTCGTTGATCATTCCAACAAACCAAGGTGGACCAAACGAATGTGACCATTTATTTGTATAACCTAAGGCATTGTAAAGGGCTTTTCTGACAAATTCAGAACCCCCATCAAATAAACCAAAACAGCTTAACAAATAGATTATGAAACTTGATACAAAAATAGTTATTAGATTTTTATTTGATTTAAAAAACATTGTTCTTTTTATGTCGGATTTGAAGCACTAATATAAAGAATTGAACTGTCTTGTTGATTTATAAACTTTGAATGTTTTGTCTCTGTGTGATACAAATTGTCAATAGAATCAACTGTTGTTTCGGTAATAACTATTTTTTTGCATCAATTTATTTTTCTACGTTAGATCAAACTTAAGTTAGAATTGCTAAGAAAACTTGCTATTCACAAAAATAATCTTATTTTGTAAAATTAAAGGCTTATAATGAGCGGCTTTTTAAGGTTATAGTTGATGAATCAATATAAATCTGCGTTTTGCTTGTCGTTCAACTCACAAAAAAATTATAAAGGTACTTGATGGCTAAAGACGAAAAAAATGGATTGTACATTCAACTTTATAGTGTACACGGGCTGATCCGAGGTCACAATCTTGAGCTTGGACATGATGCTGATACAGGGGGGCAAACTAAGTATGTCTTTGAACTTGCAAATATATTAAGCACATATCCGGAAGTAGAAAAAGTTGAACTTGTAACCAGGTGGATTGATGATAAAAAGCTGTCAAAAGATTATTCCATCCCGATGGAAAAAGTTAATGACAAATTTGATATTGTCAGAATAAGAGCAGGTGGTGGAAAATATATTCGTAAAGAATTATTGTGGAATCATCTTGAAGAGTTTATAGATAAAAGCATTAAATATTTAAAAGCAAGAAAAAGATTGCCTGATTTTATCCATAGTCATTATGCAGATGCAGGATATGTTTGCAGTGAACTAACAAAATTTTTTGGAATCCCTTTTGTTCATACCTCTCACTCAATAGGGAAAGATAAACTTCAAAAACTGCTTGACGATGGTCTACCGCAGGAGCAGGTTGAAAAAAGATATAAAATGAGTCAACGCATCCAGAGTGAAGAAGAAATATTTTACTTTGCTGATATGATTGTAACCAGTACAAGTCAGGAAATCGAAAATCATATCAAAAATTACCAAAATGCTGCGGAATCAAAATTTAAAGTAATTCCACCTGGAGTAAATCTCGAAAAATTCTTTCCATACAATGAGATTGGACAATTTGACGAGCAAACTGCTTCATTAATTAAACATATCAATCAGGAATACACCAAGTTTTTTGTTGATTTGAATAAACCAATTATACTTTCTTTGTGCCGACCTGACCGGAGAAAAAATATTTCCGGCTTAATAACCGCTTATGGAGAGGATAAAGAAATTCAGAAGAAGGCAAACCTCGCAATTTATGCTGGTATCAGAGATGATATTGCAACAATGGAAGAAAACGAGCGTGAAGTTCTTACGGAAATATTATTGCTTATAGATAAATACAATCTTTATGGAAAAATGGCTATTCCTAAAAGGCACGATACAAATATTGAAGTTCCAGAACTTTATAGACTGGCTGCAAGAACGGGAGGTGTGTTTGTAAATGCTTCTCTATCTGAAACTTTTGGATTGACGTTAATCGAATCCGCCGCAAGTGGTTTGCCCGTGGTTAGTACAAAAGATGGCGGGCCAAGAGATATAATTGCTAATTGTAAAAGCGGGATTACAGTTGATGTATCAGAACATAAAAATATTTCGATCGCTCTTAATCGGATTTTAGATAATAAAAAACTCTGGAAAGAATATTCTGAAAATGGAATTAATAATGTTAAAAAGTTTTATTCGTGGAAAGCTCATACGGAAAAATATTTATTTGAAGTCGATAAAATTCTAAAAACACACTCTAAGGTTCAGAATACATTTGCAGAAACCGGAAGAAAATTGCTTGATATGGAAAAATTAATTGTTACAGATATAGATTATACTTTGATTGGAGATGATCTTGCTTTGAATGATTTTAAGAAAACAATTAAGAATATGTCACCTAAAATTGGATTTGGTGTTGCAACTGGTAGAGCTATCGAATCAGCAGTAGAAATAATAAAGAAAAATAATATTTCCGTACCAGACTTTTTTATTACTTCCGTGGGATCAGAAATTTATTACAACTATAAGGATGAATTAATTTATTCAAAAGGCTGGGATGCTCATATATCACATCAATGGCAGAAGGAAAAAATTGTTGAACTCCTTACAAAGTTTAGTTTTCTGAAGTACCAGGAAAAACAAAATCAGAGAAAATTTAAAATAAGTTATTATACCAATGACAATAAAAAAAATCTAAATAAGGTAAGAGAGCTTCTACTCAGAAATAAAATTAAATGTAATCTAATTTTTAGTCACGGACAATTTCTTGACATACTGCCGTACAGAGCCTCAAAAGGAAAAGCTATAAGATATCTTGCCTATAGATGGAATATACCTTTTGAAAAAATTCTTGTTGCAGGTGATTCAGGCAATGACATGGAGATGCTTAAAGGTGATTTGCTTGGAGTTGTTGTGGCAAATTATAGTCCAGAATTAGAAGCGTTGAAAGGATCACGAAGAATATATTTTTCAGATAAAAGATTTGCAGCAGGAATATCGGACGGAATAAATCATTATAATTTTATGAATCAGGAAAGGAACAGAGATGCAATATAAATCCGTAATAGAGTTGATTAAAGATAATAAAACAGATTTTTTCAGCTATCTAAATAAGGTGGTTTCGGCACCGGAGAAACTATGCGTAAAAGGTAATCATATAAAATTTCTAGAAGCTTTTAAGAAAAATGGAAAGAGCAACAATTATGAAATAATTTCAATAATAATTAAGCAGATTTCAGAATCTGTTACACTTGGTAATGTTGTTTATATAGAAATCCGTGAAGTTATTGGTCGCTCGAATCATTACTTCTTTAATGTTGAAGAATATATTTACGAAAAAATATCTTCTAAAGATTATTTAATAGCAAAGGAAAAATTTGTTAAACCAGATTTGGACAACAATCAACTTACTATAAACTTCGAAACATTTTACAGAAAATTTCCGAGCGTAAGTGATCATAAAAGTATTGGAAAAGGTTTTGAATATCTAAACAGATATTTATCAAGCAAAATGTTTACAGAACCTGAAAACCTTAGAAAAGCATTGTTTGATTTTCTATTTGTGCATAAATATAAAACACAGCAATTAATTCTAAATGATAGAATTAGCAGCCACGATGAACTTATACGCAGAATTGATCAAGCTTTGACTTTTCTAAAAGATAAAAAAGAAAGCGAACCATATTCAAAATTTAAAAACCAATTACAGGAAATTGGTTTTGAACCAGGGCTGGGAAATACTGCAGGACTAATTATGGAAACTCTTGAACAATTAAGAGAATTAATGCAGGCACCAGATCATGAATTGTTAAAAGGTTTTCTATCAAAAATCCCTATGATATTTAATATCGTTGCCGTTTCCCCTCACGGATATTTTGGACAGCAGGGAGTCCTTGGAAAACCAGATACGGGTGGACAGGTAGTTTACATTTTGGATCAGGTTAAAGCTTTGGAGCAGGAAGTTATGAATTCCATTAAGAGCTCAGGTGTAAATGCAAATCCTAAAATATTAATTCTTACTAGATTAATTCCTAATGCAGAAGGCACGACCTGTAATAAAAGACTTGAAAAAGTTTTTGATACAAAGAACACATACATTTTAAGAGTTCCTTTTAGAGATGGAAATAAAAAAGTAACTGATAACTGGATTTCACGTTTTGAAATGTGGCCATATTTGGAAGACTTTGCCGAGGATTCATATCGTGAACTTCTTGCTGAGTTTGGTGAAAGACCAGATTTGGTTATTGGAAATTATTCTGATGGAAACATGGTTGCCACTTTACTTTCAAGAAAATTCAAAGTCACGCAGTGCAACATTGCTCACGCTCTTGAAAAATGTAAATATTTGTTCAGCGGGTTATATTGGGATAAGATGGATGACGATTATCATTTCTCGGTTCAATTTACTGCTGATCTAATTGCAATGAATTCGGCTAATTTTATTCTTACATCTTCATACCAGGAAATTGCAGGGACCGATGATGTAATCGGTCAATATGAATCTTACTTAAATTTTTCAATGCCGGGGTTATATCGGGTTACAGGTGGAATAAATTTGTTTCATCCAAAGTTTAACATTGTATCGCCAGGCGTTAATAAAAAAATATTTTTCCCATACACTGAAAAAGAGTCACGATTTACAGGAATACAAAAAGAACTTAATGCACTTTTATTTGAAAACATTAATGATCCGGAAACGATTGGTAAACTCGAACATCCTGAAAGAACTCCCATTTTTACTATGGGCAGGCTAGATAAGATAAAAAATATAACTGCTCTGGTTAAATGGTTTGGTGAAAATTCAAAAATTAATGAACAAGCAAATCTAATTTTAATTGCAGGAAAGATTAATGCGGATGATTCAACTGACATTGAAGAAAAAGCTCAGATAAACGTAATGCATAACTTGATTGAGAAGTATAAGCTCCACAACAAAATAAGATGGATTGGGAAACTTTTACGCAAAGATAAATCCGGTGAAGTTTATAGAGTGGTTGCAGATAGAAAAGGAATTTTTGTTCAGTGCGGATTATTTGAAGGATTCGGATTAACTGTTATCGAGTCAATGCGTTCCGGGCTTCCAACTTTTGCAACACTCTATGGAGGTCCCTTGGAAATAATTCAGAATAAAAAATCAGGATTCTTAATCGATCCGATTGAAGAAAAAGAAAGTCAGAAAATCATTTTATCATTTTTGGAACAGTGCAAAAAAAATCCAAAATATTGGAATGAAATTTCTGAAAACGGAATTAAGCGAGTGGATACAACATACAATTGGGAACTTCACGCTAGCAAGCTTCTCTCACTAGCAAAAATATATGGGTTTTGGAACTATACTTCTAACATCGAAATGAGTGAAATGAATGCTTACTTAGATGTTTTGTATCATACACTATACAAACCGAGAGCAAATAAGATAAGAGAAATTCATAATGCACGGTGATCTTAAAAACTATTTGTAGAACTATTGCCGAATTATTTAAAAAGTCATTGCAAGGAACGAAGCAATCTCAAACGCTAATTAAATTAACAGATTGCTTCACTCTAGTTCGCCGCGGCGAATCGTTCACAATGATTATTATAGCAGTTTTATGTAACCTGCGAAAAGGTTCCTTACTTTTCCTCATTTACTTTGTTTACAAAGAGAGTTTGAGTTGGATATGCAAATTCAATTCCTTCTCTTTCAAACGCTTCATAGATGGTAAAATTTATTGATTGCTGAATATCCATGTATTTATTATAGTCTGAGCCATTAACATAATACACAAATTCAAAGTTTAAACTAAAATCACCGTAGTTGGCAAAATGTCCGCGATCAAAATTTGCATCTTCCTGTTTTTCAATTATATCCTTAACAATTTTAGGAATTAATTTTAATTTTTCAAAAGAAGTTTGATAGATCACTCCAAGTTTAAAAACTACTCTTCGTCTTTCCATCTTTTTATAATTATGAACGCGCGAATTAGTTAAATCTGTATTTGAAAAAACAATTTGCTCACCACTAAGAGCACGTATTCTTGTTGTCTTTATTCCGGTATACTCCACAACTCCTACTTTGTCGCCAACAATTATAAAATCTCCAATCTTAAATGGTTTATCAAAAAATATAACAAAGTAACTAAAAAGATCACCAAGAACTGCTTGAGCAGCCAATGCAATAGCTATTCCACCAATTCCAAGTCCGGCAACGACAGCTGTTATTTTTATACCTAGATTGTCTAAAAGAAAAACCAATGCGATAGCCCAGATTGTAAGGTTAACAATTCCGCGAATTCCTTTAATCTGTTTTTCCCTTTCATCTGAATCATCAGCTTTTTTAAAGTAAGACTGTAGTGATAAATTGATTGAGGATACAATTGTTTTTACAACAAGAAAAGTAATCACAATAGTTACAGCGATATTAATTCCTTTTTCAAAATTGGGCGAGAGTATTAAAGATTTAATTGAAACATAAAATACTCCTAAGTAAAAAACCGGAACTAGAGATTTTTCAATTGCTCTGACTAGTAAATCATCAATAGAAGTACTGGTTGAATCAGCCCATTTTTTTAGTCGACTTAAAATATATTTCTTGAATATAAAAACAATTACAATCCCGCCGATAAAAATACCAAGCGCGATTAGATATTTTAAAACTGTGTTTTCAAAAATTGTATAGTTTAATAGTTCTTGCATTTTGATAACTCATTTCATTTTTTATTGTGATAAAGTAACATAATAAGAATTATTTATATAGAAACAACTCACTGTGAATTAAATCACTAAAGTTATTTATTGATAATTAAATTCTTCTTCTAAAACCTTCACCCATTACTTCGTGTACATTGCTAACAGTTACAAAAGCTTTCGGATCAACTTTTTTTATTATGCTTAACAGTTTTGATAACTCTTTAAGTGTTACTACTGTTGTTAATACCTCGCGGTCTATGTTTCTGTAAAGTCCGCGTGCTTTTAACGCCGTTGCCCCTCGGCTTAAATCATCCATTATTGCTTTCGCGATTTCATCATTCTTATCCGAAATGATGTTCACAGAACGCGCGTAATCAAATCCATCAATAATAACATCAACCAAACGGCTGGAAATAAAGAGTAGGAACAATGAGTAAAAGGTAAGTGTAACCGCAGAACGATCACCTGCAATTCCTTTAAACTCAATTATAATACCCGCAATTATAATTACAAAGAAATCAGTGATCATAATTGCCATACCGGGTTTTGTTCCAAAACGTTTTTGCATTATTGCTGCAACAATATCAGAACCACCGGTAGTTGCTTTAAATTTAAAAATGATTCCCAAACCTATTCCTAAAAGTGCAGCTCCTATCAGGATTAAAAACATAAAATCATTTTGTTGTAGATTTTTTATTGTAGGTGTGTCTTGTAATCGAATAAAATCAAATCCTGGAATATCACCTCTAAAAAAATCTATAAAGAATGAATTAAGTGTGAATCCAAAAAAAGTTCTAATACCAAAGTCTTTTCCAAATTCTTTTACTCCCCAAATGTAGAGAGGAATATTTAACACCCAAATCATCAAACCTACAGGCAATCCAGTTAGATAGTGAATACTCATTGAAAGACCACTTACTCCACCGGGAACAACTTTAGCATCAACTAGAAAAATTCCAATCCCGATTGCCATAATTGCGGCACCAAATGCAATTGCAAAATATTCAAAAACAATATTTAATTTTTTATTTTTTTCAATCATCTAATTCTCATCGGATATAAATTTTATTTTAACATTCAAAGTTAACGATTGCTTCTCAATTGAAGAAAAAACTGAAAGATTGTGTTTATTTAATGTAAAAACAGTTTAAATTAGTACAACAAAAAACTTCAAGGTTATTATGAAAAATTCTGTCCTACTATTTATTACATTCATATGTCTATCTACATTTTCATTCTCACAGTATCTAAATGTTCGTGTTGATGGACCAGGTGCTTCGCAACCGGAAGAAGTATCAATCGCGATCAATCCAACAAATCCAAATTACATTTCTGCCGGTGCAAATATAGATCACTTTTTTAGATCAACTGATGCAGGATTAACCTGGACAACAGATTTTTTATCATCTTCAGCCTACGGCGTTTGGGGTGATCCTTGTATTGTTTATGATGAACTTGGATATTTATACTTTGGACATTTATCAAATCCACCAATCTCAGGGTACTGGATTGACCGAATCGTTGTTCAGAGATCTACGAACAATGGTTTAACCTGGAACGATGGTGCTGGCATTGGATATCTCAATCCAAAAAATCAGGATAAAGAATGGCTTGGTGTTGATATGCACAGCCAACTTTATAAAGGAAATATTTATACAACATGGACAGAGTTTGATAATTATGGAAGCAGCAGTCCTGCTGATTCATCGCGTATAAGATTTTCACGTTCGACTGATAAGGGACTAACATGGAGTACAGCGTTAACTGTTAGCGATAAAAGCGGCGATTGTATTGATGAAGATAACACAGATGAAGGTGCGGTACCGTGCGTGGGTCCCAATGGTGAAGTTTATACAAGTTGGGCAGGTCCACTAGGTTTGATGTTTGATAAATCCACAAATGGTGGAAACACTTGGGGAACAGATGTTTTTGTTGCTTCAATTCCAGGCGGCTGGGATTATGCAGTTCCGGGGATTTATAGAGCAAATGGTTTACCCATTACAGCTTGTGATACAAGCCAATCACCGTTTAGAGGTAATATTTATATTAATTGGTCGGATCAAAGAAATGGAACTGGCAATACTGATATCTTTCTTTCAAAATCTACTGATGGCGGAAATACTTGGAGTGCAGTAAAAAAAGTTAATGATGATAATACCACAAGGCATCAATTTTTTACGTGGATGACGATTGACCAGACAACAGGGATTCTATATTTTGTTTTTTATGATAGAAGAAATACTTCAAACAATCTTACTGATGTTTACATGGCTCGCTCAACTGATGGAGGTGAAACTTTTGCAAATTTTAAAGTAAGTGAGTCATCATTCAATCCGAACTCAAATGTATTTTTTGGTGATTACACAAATATCACAGCTTTCAATAAAATGGTCTATCCAATTTGGATGAGATTGGATGCAAGTTCATTATCGGTTTGGACAGCAATTGTAAATGATTCATCTGCAACTATACCTGTTGAATTAAATAGTTTTACTGCTAATATTAGGGATAGTAAAGTCAACTTAACTTGGCAAACTGCCAGTGAATTAAATAATAGGGGATTCGAAATTCAAAGATTTAAGGATTCAGAAATTGAAAAATTAAAAAATTGGAGAACGATTGGTTTTACAAAGGGTAACGGAACTACAACAGAAATAAATAATTATAATTTTGTTGATGAACCAATTGAATCAGGACATTATGTTTATAGGTTGAAACAAATAGATTATAGCGGCACGTTCGAATATTCAACTGAAGTAGAAGTTAACTTTATTTATGCGAATGATTTTAAACTTTCACAAAATTATCCAAACCCTTTTAACCCAAGTACAACGATTGAATATCAAATTCCACAATCCTCTTTTGTAACAATAAAAGTTTATGACGTAATCGGATCAGAAATTATAACTTTAGTTAATGAAGAAAAATCTGCAGGGATACACGAAGTTAATTTTGAACCTAAAAATTTAACAAGTGGTTTATACCTTTATAAAATCTCTGCTGGTGGTTTTGAACAAACAAGAAAGATGCTATTGCTGAAGTAAAACGTAACAAAATCACTTCCTATTAAATAAGCCGTCAGAAATGACGGTTTTTTTATTAAATATGAAAATTAAATCTTTCATTTATCCCAACTCTGATAAAACCACTATTTTTTGCGCTTAATAAAGGTTTTTACCATCGGTACGATAATTGTTAAATAGCAACTTTTAGTAATTAACAAAAAGGTGAGAAAATGAAAGTTACATTTACACTCGTTACAGTTCTGTTAGTAATAATTATGGTATCTTTAATGCAGTCAGAGCCTGGCTTTAATGGAACTACTGCAGGTTGTGGCGGTGGCGGCTGCCATACTTCACAATCAGGTATCGTTTCAGCAGCTGTTTTAACTGGTAATCAAGTAAGTATTACAGTTACTGGTGCAAGCGGTAATGTTGGAGGTGAACTAGTTAACTCAAGCGGTACTGTAGTTGCCGTTATAAATACAACCAGCAGCAATCCTTTTACTCTAACTGCACCATCTGCTGGTAGTTATACTGTTAATGCTGGTTTTAAAAACCCTAGTCGCCAGTGGGGAACAACTTCAGTTAATATTGTTTCTGCTCCACCTGCACCATCATTATTAAATTCTAATCCAATTAGCAACTCACAAATTAATATTAGCTGGACGGATAACTCAAGTAATGAAGATGGATTTAAGATTGAAAGAAAAACTACAACTGGTGGAACTTACTCTGAAATTGCTCAAGTCGGCGCAAATGTAAACACTTATAATAATACTGGTTTAGCAGGTGGAACGCAATATTGTTATCGTGTTCGATCCTATAATGGTGTAGGAAACTCTGCCTACAGTAATGAATCTTGTAACAATACTTTACCTGATGCTCCGAGTGCACCATTAAGTCTTGTTGCTAACACAATTCAAAATCCTTTATCTGTAGAACTTATGTGGACGGATAATTCGAATAATGAAGATGGATTTATAATAGAAAAAGAAACTGCTACTGATGCTTTTGTTGTGATTGACAGTGTTGTTGCAAATGTTTCTATGTACACAGATTTAAGTGTTACATTTTTAACTTATAATTATAGAGTTAAAGCCTATAATGTTACGGGATCTTCAGCTTATAGCAATGTTGCACAAGTTTCTGTTCCAGTTGAATTAACAAGTTTTACAGCAAATCTAAATTCAGGTAAAGTTAATTTAATTTGGCAAACAGCCACGGAAACCAATAACTCCGGATTTAATATCGAAAGAAAAAATATTGAGTCCTCAAAATGGAATTCCATTGGTTTTGTAAATGGAAAGGGAACTACAACAGAACAACAAAATTATTCTTTTGTTGATGAGAATGTTTCAGCAGGTAAATATTTATACAGATTAAAGCAAATTGATTTTAATGGAATGTTTGAATACTCAAATGAAATTGAAGTTGTAGTAAATGCGCCGGATAACTTTTCTTTAAATCAAAATTATCCAAATCCATTTAACCCAAGCACTACAATTGAATTCCAACTTCCAAAAGAATCATTTGTAACATTAAAAGTTTACAATATTCTTGGAAAAGAAGTTGCATCACTGGTTAACGAACAAAAACCGGCTGGTGTTCATAAAGTTAATTTTGATGCTTCAGAGATGCCGAGTGGAATGTATATTTACAAAATCTCCACCGGAAGTTTTGAACAAACAAGAAAAATGTTGTTTCTTAAGTAACCCTCAATCATCAATTTTAAATTAAGGCGATTCAGATGAATCGCCTTTTTTATTTTATTCAGAATCGACTTCCGCAATATCTAAAATATTTTTGGATACTTCGGGCTCACCAGCATAAAAACTCTTATCAACTTTCTTTGTGTAGCTCCAGCGATGAAGCCAGCTTATTCCGCCTCTACCTGTAAACGTATCTTCAGATAAATATGCAGAATCGGTTAAAGTTTCCTTCAAAGTAATAAAACTATAATTTCTTTTCATCAATGCTTCCGCTAATTCATCAAAGTAATCTGCGTTTATCATATTAGCGTGGATAAGCAAAATTTGTTTTATTTCTCTTCCAAATAATTTTACTGATTGATTTTCAAAGTAAACAGTTTTATCGATCATATAACTAACATACTCGGAGCCAATCTGTTCCATCAATTCAAAATCATTTTTGTTGTAGGCATTTTCATAAGCGCGTGCATATATCCATTCACCGTTATCAATAGTAACAGGTGCAATAGTGTAGTTGTGTTCTTTAAGAAAATCTTCTAAAGCTTTTTTCTTTTCTAAAGAAATTCCAGTGTGTAAGAAAGGATGTCTAAAGTATTCAAGTTTTTTATTCTTTTGCGATAATAACTCTTTTGTGATTCTTTCCCCTTTAATAATATCTTCAAAAAAATCTTTTTGATCTATAATATGATAATCCGGATGTGAAAAAGTATGATTACCAAGTTCAAGATCAGCATCAACCCAAAGTTGCAATGCTTTTATTCTTGAAGAATCTAAAACGTTATTAACATAAATTTTGTATTCGTTTACAAATCCAATTGCTGGGATATTATACTTTTTAATTATGCCAAGAAGTTTTTCTGTTTGTTCAATCCATTGATTTCCATCTTCAAGATATTTTGTATTCATCGGAAGGTCATCAAAAGTAACTGCTATGTAGCGTTTGGTATTCGTTGGTTGTGAAAGAATTGCAATTGTAAACAGTGCAATTAAAAATAAAATTTGAAAATATCTGGTCATTTTTTCCTTTAAAAATATTTTCTGCAAAGATATGAAAAGATATTTAAGGAAAAATATAAATATCAGGATGCAAAATTGTATCCTGATATTAATGATAAATTATCTTCCAGCAAGATGATCTAATCTTTTTGTTTTTTGAACAAGATCTACAAATTCTTCTCTGTATCCGAAATTATCTTCACCAAGATTTGATTCAGCGAGTTCTCGAACATAATCAAGATTAGAATTCCCTTTATTTTCAGAATCACTAAGAATCATCCCAAACATTGCAACGGCTGCCGAAAAGTTAAAATTCTTACTCGGATATTTTCTTAACGCAGAAAGAGGAACAGCTTGAGAAATCAATTTACTTGTTTCTCCATTCGGTTCTTTATATCGGAATTTTACAGTTAAAAGTTCATCTGTAGTTCTTGCTGATTCTTTAAGTTCAACAACCTGGTATTTTAATTGTAGTTCGCTTATTTCATCAATATCATCCTGCAACTCAATTTCATAAAGTGCCGTAACTGTGTGCCCGGCTCCGATTTCTCCACCATCTTTTTTATCGTTATCAAAGTCTTCATCATTCATTAATCGGTTTTCATATCCAACTAATCTATATTGTTTAACTTTGGCAGGATTAAACTCAACTTGAATTTTTGAATCCTTTGCTATCGTAAAAAGTGTGGCTCCAAGTTCATTTACAAAAACTTTTTTAGCTTCCATAAAATTATCAATGTAAGCATATTGACCATCGCCGTCATCAGCAAGTTTTTCTAATCTGGAATCTTTTAAATTCTCTCCACCAAAACCCAAAACGGTAAGAAATATTCCTTTTTGTTTTTTATCCTGAATAAATTTTACAAGTTCAGTTGTATTAGAAATTCCGACATTAAAATCTCCATCAGTTGCAAGAATAACTCTGTTATTTCCATCGCTCATAAAATTTACTTCAGCCATTTTGTAAGCTAACTGAATTCCTGCCCCTCCAGCAGTTGAACCACCTGCGTAAAGGTTATCAATTGCATTAAGAATTTTTTCTCTATCATATCCAAAAGTTGGTTCAAGAACCAGCCCGGTTGAAGAGGCATAAACTACAATTGTAACTTTGTCATCGTTACGCAATTGTTTTGTTAAAAGTTTAAATGCTCTTTTAAGTAATGGAAGTTTATTTTCAGGCTGCATAGAACCTGAAACATCAATCAGAAAAACAAGGTTGCTTGGTCCAGATTGATCTCTTGATATTTCTTTTCCTTTAATTCCAATATGCACAAGATAGTTTTCTTTATTCCATGGGCAGTTGGAAAGTTCAGTGTAAATCTTTACAGGTTCATCTTTGGGTGCAGGATAATCGTAATCAAAATAATTAATAAATTCCTCAACACGCACGGCATCTTTAGGTGGCAGTTGCCCTGAATTTATAAATCGTCTAACATTTGTGTACGAAGCTGCATCAACATCTATTGCAAAAGTTGAAAGCGGAGTTTTAAATGAATTATTAAAAACATTTTCATCAACTTCTGCATATTCTTCATTAGAAGTATTTATTGGATTTATTTTGCTGTAACGAGACTCATATACACCAGCTTGAACTTGAACTTCTTCAATATAATATCCAACTTCATCAACTCTTCCTCCGCGGATATTGATACTACGGTCATTCACTACAACTCCTGATTGAAGTGACATAATATTATTAGTCCCTTTTACCGGCAGTTTATTAATCATTTCTGAATCTACAACCTTAACAGTGTTAGTTGCTTTTTGTTCAAAATATTTTTGATCTACTACGACGATTTCAGAAAGTGTGAAATCTGTTTCAAGCTCAAAGTCTAACTCGACAACTTGAAAGTTTTTAATTGTAACATCTTTTTTTTCAAACGGAGCATACCCAACATAAGTTACTTTTATGGTATACGTTCCGGCAGGAATATTTTTGATTTCGTAAAAACCGTCAATATCCGTAGCTGCGCCCCAGGAATGATTTAACACAATAATGTTAGCACCAATTAGAGCTTCGTTTGATGCTTTGTCTGTAACTTTTCCTTTCAATGTTCCGTTTGCAAACAAGGGAACTGATAGTAAAAGTATTGCAAAAAATTTTGTAAAGAATAACATAAGTACCTCCCTTGATGGTTGATTGGGTTTCACCAGCTATTCTAATTTTTTGCAAAATTGTTTTCAAACTACTTTTTGAGTGTTTTAGGGTAGTAATTTGGTAGGTATACAGATTAGATATTTTATGTAATTAGACTTTTACCAATGTACAGAGCAATGTTTTAATGAGTACTTAAATTAAGTTATGTAATTCTTGAATCAAGTTTTTCAGTTATTTTTAATTCTTATTGAATCCATTTGAGGTGGATTAGTTTTAATTTTGCCCAAATAGTTTCCGAAATAAAATTCTTTAATTGGAATGATAGGGGATTCTGTTGGTACTTTAAAAGTGCAAGCCGTTTTAAATTTAGCAATATACCTTGGATGCGAAATAATTACATTTGGATCTCCATTTTCAAGTTCAAAGTTAAGTTCACTTTCGAAAGCAACTATTTTTACATTATCAATTTCAATTGTTTTATAACCAATGTAAGAAACTCGTAAAAGATATGTCCCCGGCGAAATATTCTTAATCTCATAATTGCCATCAATATCCGATGCTGCCCCAAGATTAGTGCCTATGACAAGTACATTTGCTCCAATCAAAGGCTCGCCATATTCTTTATCAACGACTTTGCCTTTTAAGGTTCCCGTTTGAGCAATTATGTTTGTAGTAATTGAAATGAAAAAGAATAACCAAATAATAACTTTCATAAAATCTCCCAATAATCTATACAACAATAATTCTAATTGAATGTATATTCAACACATAAATTTATAGTTTATTGTATCTAAAATTTTATAAATAATTGATTTAATGAATCTCAAACAAAAATTAGATTATCACTATAACGCTTTTGATAGAACCAAACTCGAACCGGATCCACTTCAGTTTCTTTATATGTTTAAAGATGAAAGAGATATTGAAGTTGTTGGATTGATTACTTCTATCTTTGCATACGGAAATGTTAAACAGATTGAAAACACTTTAAAAAAGTTCATTTTAATATTTAATGGTAAACCATATTTATTTATAAAAAACTTTTCTGTTGAAAATGATTTAAAGAAATTAGCTGGGATGAAACATCGTTTTTATACTGAAGATGATATAATTAAATTGTTCCTAATCCTCAGCAAAGAGATTAAAAAGTACAAATCAATCAAGCAAATATTTTTACAAGGTTACAATATTTCTGATGACAATGTAAAAAATGCGATATCAAATTTCTCAAATCATTATCTAAAATCATTTGAACAATCTTTTGGAAAGATAAGTAATGGTTTAAAATTTATGTTTCCTTTACCGGAAAAGGGTAGCGCTTGCAAGCGAATTAATTTATACTTACGCTGGATGGTTAGAAATGATCAGCTTGATTTTGGGCTGTGGAACGAAATTCCTACAAGTAAACTTATTATACCAGTAGATACGCATGTTGCAAGAATTAGCAAATCATTAAAGCTTACAAAAAGTAGGATAGCAAATTGGAAAATGGCTGAAGAAATCACACAAAACCTAAAAAAGTTTGATGCTGTTGATCCAATAAAATATGATTTTGCTATCTGCCATATTGGAATAAGAAAATTAAAGTTTTAAGTTTAATACCATATAAAGTTTGAAAGTTTATAAATGAATAAAATATCAGAAGATAGTTTTCCATTTAAATATTTACTGTATTTCTTCGCTGTTACGTTCGCTATATCTATTGCGGGTTATTTAATTTATAATGATAGAAAAAATGCGATAGAAGATGAACTTTACCGGCACGTGGGAACAATTAAAGAAATAAAACTATCACAAATAAGTAAGGAACAGCTTCAAAGAAAAAAAGCTATTACTTCTATGCTATTACTGCCGGAGGTAAAAAATGATGTTAAAACATTATTTACTAAAAAAATGTCCCCCCTACTTTATTCTAACATTAATAAATGGGCAAATGAAATAAAAAATGATTTTGAATTTGTAAGCTTAAACATCTTTAATAAAAATGCTGATCTACTTTTTTCAACAGATAGTTCAAAAAGTATTTATGACCATTATTTAAAGCACGAACTTGTTGTGCTATTGCAAAAAGATTCATCTGCACTTTCAAATCTATATTTAGCAGAAAATAAAAAACTATTACAAGCAATCATTACTCCAATAAAAAATGGGAGTGTAATTGTTGGATATTTGTGGACTGAAGTTTCATTTTTCGAATATCTTCATCCCATAATTTCTTACACAAAACAAGAAACTGAAGATGTTGAATATATCTTGCTAAAAAAGCAAAGTGATTTGGGATTTATTTTAAGGGATATAAAAGAGAATGATGAGTTTAAAATCCGTACGATTCCGATAAGTAAAGAGGATAAAACTGAACTTGAATCATTTATTAAAGGCAAGGATTTTTTTAAAGATGCAAAGTTTAAAGGATCAAAAATATTCGCTTCCGTAAATGAAATTCCCGGTACAGATTGGATTTTATTAGCAAATATAAATCAGGAAAAAGTTGCTGAATCCACAAAGAATGCAGCAATGCTAATTACTATCATTTCTTTTTTATTGATTGTGCTTTCTGCAAGCATTACTTATGCAATCTGGAAACGCAGCCGTTTGCATTTTTTAACAAGAACTTTTACACTCCGCAAAGAAAAAGACGCTCTAACGGAGCGATATACTTCTCTAACTAAGTATGCAAATGATATGATACTTAGTATCGATAAGAATGGAAAAATACTTGAAGCAAATCAAAAAGCATTTAATACTTACGGTTACACAAAAGATGAATTGCTTAAAATGGATTTGCTTGATTTGAGTTACGACAGAAAAAAAGATATTGAAGTTATTTTTGCTTCTATTAATAATCCTGAAGGAATTTTATTTGAAACAAATCATAAAAGAAAAAATGGAACGATTATTCCTGTTGAAATTAGTGCCAAATTAATTAAGCAGGGTGATGAGGAAATTCTTTTAGCGATAGTAAGAGATAATACCGAAAGAAAAAAACTTGAGCTTGATTTAATACTTGCAAAAGATAAAGCAGAAGAAATGGATAGACTTAAAACAACATTTCTATCTAATATGAGTCACGAACTTAACACACCAATGAGCGGCATAATAGGATTTTCAGAATTACTGCTTTCTGAAATGGATAATAAAAATCATCGAGAGATGGCAAAGATAATCCACAAGAGCGGTAAAAGATTAAACGAAACCCTTAATTCAATTCTTGATCTGTCAAAAATTCAATCACAAAAACTTGATCTCAGGTTAAGTAACATTGAACTTTTAACGATGATGCAGGAATGTAAATATGCCTTTTCGGATGCTGTAAATAAAAAAGGTTTGCGTTTTAGTATAACTTCAGATCAAGAAAAAGTATTTATTAATACCGATCAAAATATTCTTCACAAAATTTTATGTAACATTGTTGATAACGCAATTAAATATACAAACGAAGGCGAAGTTCGAATCAACTTAAATGAAACCGAAGAAAATATAATTATAAAGATAACCGATACAGGTATTGGAATCCCAAAAGAAAATCTTGATCAGATTTTTGAACCTTTTCGACAGGGAAGCGAAGGACTCAACAGAAAATTTGAAGGTATGGGGCTTGGATTAACGATTACTAAAAAATATGTAGAAATACTTGGTGGGGCATTAAAAATACAGAGTGAACCAGGCATTGGAACCACAATTGAATTAGTATTTCGCAAGAAATAGAAAATTAACGATTAAGTAATTATTAAAATTTATCTATTAAAAAGTTAAAATAGTGTTGAGAATGATAGGCTTTCCTGCTTAACTTTAGCCCACTATTTTTAGAGAAAATGTGGCTCTAACCACAATTTTAATTGCTCAGTAATAGGAGAAAAAAAATGGCAGAGCAAAAACCATTTGTTCCCTTTGTCTCACCTGAAACCAATATGGCGGAATTTACTGTACGTGCACTCCTTATCGGATTAGTGCTTGCCGTTGTACTTGGTGCCGCTAATGCTTACTTAGGATTAAAAGCCGGAATGACTATCGCTGCAACCTATCCGGCGGCGGTAATTGGTATGGCTTTAATCAAATTAATGAAAGGTTCAATATTAGAAGAAAATTTTACCAGAACTGTTGGTTCGATTGGCGAATCAATTGCCGCTGGAGCTATCTTCACATTGCCGGCATTTTTTATTGCTGGAATTTGGGATCCTTTCTTTACACCAGGTAATTATATGATATCAGCTGCAATTATGGTTGCCGGTGGTATTCTTGGAATTATGTTTGTAGCATTGCTTAGAAAAGTAATGGTTGAAGATGTTGATTTACCTTTCCCAGAATCAGTTGCAGCCGCAGAAATTCACAAAGCCGGAAGACACGGTGGCGGCGGATCTAAATTTTTATTTTCTGCAATGGGAATAGGTGCTCTCATCCAATCACTTGGTCAATTCAAATTATTTGCTACATCGTGGGATAAATTAATTTCCCTCGGAAAGGGAAACATTTTATTTAAATCTCCTGATGTCAGTCCTGCTTACATGGGCGTTGGATATATTATTGGTCCACGGTTGGCAGCACTTAACTTT